>CAZNCD010000019.1:0-10858 GCA_964571575.1 uncultured Candidatus Peribacteria bacterium | reverse complement strand
CTTTACACTTGCCATCAGCAGTAAACCGTCAATTTCCGGGTTTATATCTCCCGCAAGGAATCCTTCTTCTTCTAACTGCTTTAACATTCTTTGCACAAAATCTATCGCTTCATCTTCTATTCTTCTCAATTTTTGCGCATCATATAAATTGCGGATGTCATATCCGTTAGCCGCCAGAAGCGATACAAAATCTTCGTGTGTTTTGATTGTCGGTCCAAAAAAATCCACAAGAGATTTCCCCTGAAGAAGCCATCCGATAAGCTCTATTGTATCCGGATCGTATTTATACGCCGGCGTTTTTGGCTTTTCGCCTCCACTTCTGTCTGATTCGGGGCTTTTTTTCATATTCAAATAAGATTTTAAGCTAGGTTAAATACTGTAATATAAAATTATTATTATGTCAATGGCAAAATGAGGAGCCTGATGGGCGGCGTGACTTATAAAGCGTTGGCGCGGCAAAGGTTGATGCGCAAAGGTTGATGCGCGGCGAGCTATTGATAAATCTGCGTCTTGTAAGTTTTTGGGTCAGTCAATGTTGTCACAACAAGCAATTCCCCTTGCTCCAACATTATTTGAATTTGCGGATCTGTATGCATTAGATTAAGAATTTTTGATCTTTCCGCGAATATTTTTCTGTTCATGCCCGTTTTTCCGCCGTCTTCATGCATAATAGCTTCCCCGTCCGGAATATCAAAATGTAGGATTATAGGCGCTCCCGGATTTCTTTTTAAATAATTCGATTTGATAATTCCCATCAATATTTTTATAAAATCGAACATAAACCGTGAATCCGTATTCCACGACATTCTTAATGCTTGCCGTCCTCCTCCGTGATGCGCGAGCGGAGTATCGCTGATTAATATTGTTTGTTCCGCATGATTTTCCGTATCGATGCCGAAATGGTTTTTTTTGCCTTTTACAATTATTGGTTTTTTAATTTTATCATCCGTGCTCAATATGGAAGGATTCGGATCAAAGCCAACCGCCACTTTTGCCAATTCTCCTATGCCGATTCTGCTCCCTTGAGCATCCATTGCGCCTTGGTCAAAAATATAGGCGGGCACTATTTTAACCTGACTCGTATAGTTGTGAGTTCTGACAATTTTGACATTTGGATTCCATTTTGAAATTAAATAAGCAAGTTTTGCTGTCTCCGCCACGGCATTTGCCGTATTGCTGCCGTGTGCGCCGCAACCATGATGATAACTTTCAGGGGCCTCCGAATGTGATTGAATTTCTATGATATAATTTGGATCTTCCGCCAAATACTTGCCGAACATATACTCAAACAATCCCTCAAGATCCGTTTCGTGTTCTTCGTAAAATTTATCCAGCAAAACCTTGTTGTTACATCCTTTAAAATCATCCGAAACAATCCATTTGTTTCCGGCCATCGGCAATTGCGGATGGCGAAATCTTTCAAGCGGATTGGAGAAAAACATGGAAACATCCACTCTGCCATCTGAACAAAAAAGGATAATTCTGCGCGGTTTTTTTTTAAATGCGCCTTTTTTTTCTAGTTCTTTATAGCTAGTGTAATCTTGCGCGGCGATGCTGTTTATCATTCTGATGTGCGCAACCACTTCTTCCCGCGTTTTCAGCGGTTCGGGGTCGTGAATCTCCGCATTATGATCCGGATGGTTGACGCTCATGGATATATGATTGTTAAAATATTATAGCGTTTGTGTTTCGCCGCGCGGAACGGCCTGTGCGGCGAACGGCGTGGTTGGCGTCGCTTATTTCTTTTTTATATGCGCCTGTGTTCAACTATGGTGTCGTTTTGCAACGGCATGTGCGTTCAATATTTTCAAAAATTGTTATTTTCGTCAAGTGTTTGTTATAATTGCAAAGCAAAATCGGCTGTTTTTTAATATTTATCCTTGATTTTCTAAAAATCAGACCGTAAAATTTTTGCGCAAAAATAAAGGGACGGTTCTCGGATAGAACGAAGAGAAGTGTTCCTCTCAAAATTTAATCAATCCCCCATATGCATAAAGGCAAAGTAACTCAGGTCATCGGCGCTGTCGTTGACTGCACATTTATTGAAAAACTCCCGGAAATTTATGAAGCTCTCAATTTGAAAATCAACGAACGTATACTTACGCTTGAGGTTCAGCAGTATCTCGGATCAAATATTATTCGAGCAATCGCGATGGGTTCAACCGACGGCTTGGAAAGAAACACGGAAGTTGAAGCAACAGGTAAGCCAATCGGCGTTCCCGTTGGCCGCGAAGTTCTGGGACGCATTATAAATGTGCTTGGCCAGGAAATCGACGGAAAAGGCGCGATTAAGGCGAAGAAATATTATCCGATTCACAGACCTTCTCCGAAATTCGTTGAACAATCAACCGAAACGCAAGTTCTGGAAACCGGCATCAAAGTTATTGATTTGATTTGCCCGATCATGAAAGGCGGAAAAGTGGGTTTGTTTGGAGGAGCAGGGGTCGGAAAAACGGTTGTTGTTACGGAATTGATCCATAATATCGCGACAGAGCATGGCGGATTTTCGGTTTTTGCCGGTGTCGGCGAACGCACGCGCGAAGGAAATGATTTATATCACGAAATGATTCGTTCAAATGTTATGGATAAAACCGTAATGGTTTTTGGCCAAATGAATGAGCCGCCGGGAGTAAGATTGCGCGTTGGATTAACGGGCGTGAGTGTCGCGGAATATTTTCGCGACGAGGAGCATCAAGACGTGCTTTTATTTGTTGATAACATATTCCGTTTTTCACAGGCCGGCAGTGAAGTTTCAGCTTTGCTCGGGCGTATTCCTTCGGCTGTGGGTTATCAACCGACTCTTGCGACTGAAATGGGCGAACTGCAAGAAAGAATTACAACAACAAAAAACGGCTCCATCACGTCTGTTCAAGCGATTTACGTTCCGGCTGACGATTTGACTGATCCCGCGCCGGCAACAACATTCAGCCATCTTGATTCAACGATAGTTTTAACAAGACAATTGGCGGAATTGGGTATTTATCCGGCTGTTGATCCGCTTGATTCTTCGTCCACGATTCTGGATCCAAAAATTATCGGACAAGAACATTATGAAGTTGCCCGCGGCGTTCAGAAAGTTTTGCAGAGATACAAAGATTTGCAGGATATTATCAATATTTTGGGCATGGAAGAATTGAGCGAAGAAGACAAGCTGGCGGTAAATAGAGCGCGCAAAATTCAAAAGTTTTTGTCGCAGCCGTTTTTTGTGGCGGAAACGTTCACCGGACGGCCGGGCGCTTATGTGCCGTTAAAAGATACGATAAAATCGTTCAAAGAAATTCTTGAAGGAAAACATGACGACAAATCTGAAGGGGAATTTTATATGAAAGGAAGCGTTAATGACGTGAAATAACATATGAGCTTTAAATTTCAAATAATAACACCGGAAAAAATTATACGAAGCGGAGACGCGGATAGCGTAAGCGTGCCGACTTTTGAAGGAGAAATAACAATTTTGAGCAACCATATGCCGCTTATTTCCGCGGTGAAAATTGGTGTTTTGCGCGTAAAACACGGCAAAGAAGAATCTTATTTGGCTATTGACGGCGGAATTTTAAAGATGGACAAAGGCGGGCTTATGATTTTGGCAAATTCCGCCTCAAGAGCTGATGAAATGGTTGAAGAACAAATTCAGCGCGCGCGTGATGAAGCCAAAAAAGCAATGGAGGAAAAACGCGTTGACAGCGCTGAATTCATGCAGGCTTTGGCAATGCTTGAAAGAGAAACCGCAAAATTAAAAGCGTTTAAAAAATACAGAGGCGGGCGGGGGGGAATAGCGCCAAGAAGCGAATAAAACGCGCGCGAGCGTAATACGCGAGCGCGCAATACCGGTTCCCGCAGGGAACCGACTCAGCAACTATGAATAAAAAACAACAATCGGAACGGTTAAAAAAATCCAATTGGCTGAGCGCGCTCGGGCTTGCGTGGGAACTCGGATATACAATCGCCATACCGATAGTCGCACTTGGTTTTGGCGGAGCTTACGCGGATAAAAAGCTCGGGACAACTCCGCTTTTTATATTGACGGGAATCGCGCTTGCGATGATTTTAACCGGCTTTGGAATTTATAGAAAAGTTAAAAAAATAATATAGATGGACGGGATTAGTTTTTTGCGAAAACAGGTCTCCGGGAAACGATCCCTTAAAAAAATCAACAATCAGGTCTGACCCCATTTTTATGTTTACGCCTCCGACATTATCATCCGAAACAATAGCTCATATAGGGCCGTTTGCGCTTAGAAATACGATTCTGACTTCGTGGATTGTAATAGCGTTTATTGCGCTTGGCGTGTTTATTTATTATAGAAAATCAAAAAAACTTGTGCCGGGCGGATGGCAAAATCTTGTGGAAATGATAATTGAAGGAATTTTGAATTTTTTCGAAACAATAACCGCGGACCGCGGCCTCGCGAAAAAATTTCTTCCGATTTGCGGAACAATATTTTTGTATGTGTTTATTTCAAATATATTCGGTTTGTTTCCCGGATTCGGCACAATCGGCATCTATGAAACGCATGAGGGGCGCGAGGTTTTAGTGCCGTTTTTTAGATCCGCGAACGCGGATGTGAATATGACGCTTGGAATCGCTTTGATTTCGGTTGTGATGTCGCAAGTTTACGGCTTGCGCGCTTTAAAATTAGGTTATCTCAAAAAGTTTTTCGTTAATCCAATAACAAATTTTGTCGGATTTTTCGTGGGAATTCTGGAATTGGTGTCCGAATTTGCAAAAATCATTTCATTTACATTCAGGTTGTTCGGTAATATATTCGCCGGAGAAGTTTTGATGATGGTAATGCTGTTTTTGGTGCCGTTTATCGCACCGATGCCTTTTTACGGACTTGAAATGTTTGTGGCGTTCGTTCAGGCTCTTGTGTTTTCTTTGCTGACGCTTGTGTTTTTTACGATGGCTGTTACGGCGCACGGCGGACACGAAGACGAACATCGCGGCGCGGAAAATGCTTTCGCCGGCGCTACGGCAGACGGTTCCGGCATTGTTGGCGGCGAAACGGGAACGGTTTGTCATAAATAATAATTTAATCTATAACCCAATAAAAAATGGATAAAAATCTCGCGGTAGCCATAACAATGGCAGTCGGAGCAATCAGTCCGGCTCTTGCAATCGGCATGCTTGCCGGAAGAGCAATGGACGCAATCGGAAGAAATCCCGAAGCGGCTTCAAAAATTCAGACGGCCATGATTTTGGCCATCGCATTCGCCGAAGCTGTGGCGATTTACGCGCTCGTTGTATCGCTTATTATTAAATTCGTATAACACGCCGTTCCGCGAACACGCCGTTCAGCGAAGCTGAACACAGGCGCATAGAAACAAGTTGTCGCGAAGCGACACCACAGCGGAACACAGGCGTATATAAAACCAATCGGATATGGAATTAATCGCAAAACTTGGCATAGACTGGAAGCTTATCATCGCGCAGATTGTGAATTTTGGAATCGTTTTATTTTTGCTTTACAAATTCGCTTATAAACCCGTGCTCACGGCTTTGGATAAAAGAAGGCGCATGATTGAAAAAAGCGTGAAAGACGCGGAGAAGAGCGAGGAATTATTGAAAGAAGTTGGATCAATGAAAGAAAAAGCGCTCGCGACAGTCAAAGAAAAAACTGCGGAAATGATGGATCGCGCGGCCTGCGAAGCTGCACATCTAAAACAAGAAGTATTGGCGGAAGCCGCAGTTGAAGCGAAAAAGACAATCGACAAGGTTAAAACGGAAATTGAAGCCCAGAAAAAAGCAATAATTAAAGAAGCGAAAATAGAGATTACAAAAATGATTGTGTTCGGCGCGGCGAAAATTCTTGAAAGAGAATTTTCGGAGAAAGACCAAGAAAGAATGATTGATGAAGCCGCAAAAGAGATAGGTTCCGTCGTAAAATAGACTTGCGGACGATTTTGACGTTCGCGGCCTTAAAAATAATAATTTAAATTTGCGCTCTTACGAGCGCGTTGTGATGAAAACTACACCAAAAGTTTATGCAGAAGCGCTTACCGACCTTCTTGAAAAAAGCGGCGCAAGTCCAAAGCTTGCCGCCGGATTCGTTCGCACACTGCGTAAAAATCATCAGGAAAAATTGCTTGCCAGAATTCTCGATTTGTGCGAAAAAATTCTGATGGAACGGCGCGGAGAAATAAAAGTCACGATAATTTCTCCGCACGAATTAAGCGACAAACAACTGGATAATCTTGAACGCCTTGTGCGCGAATCAACGAAGAAAAAATCGATTATTTTGCAGAAAACTGATAAATATTTGCGCGGCGGCGTTAAAATCGCGGTCGGCGATTATATGATTGACGGAACCATTGCCGGCAGATTGACGGCATTTGCACGACATTTAGTCAAACAATAAGTGAGGGGACGGTTCTCTTTAAAGAGAACCGTCCCCGAATCCTAACCCTAAAATATATGGAAACATCGACAAACATTGTTTCATTGCTAAAAAAGCAAATTTCGGATTTTAAAGCTTCCGCGGCAACTGAACAGGTTGGCACGGTTATTGAAGCCGGCGACGGAGTTGTCCGCGCAACGGGGCTTTCCAACGCAAAATCCGCCGAGCTCCTTGAATTTGAAAACGGCACATACGGATGGGCGCTCAATCTTGAAGAAGACACCATCGGCGCTGTTGTTCTTGGCGAAGCTCAAGGGATTAAAGAGGGAGATGCCGTAAAATCAACCGGCAGAATTTTATCGGTTCCTGTCGGAGAAGGCATTATCGGCCGCGTTTTGAATTCCCTTGGTGCGCCTTTGGACGGGAAAGGGGCTATTCATAGCGATAAATTTTATCCTGTTGAAAAAATCGCTCCGGGCGTCATTTACAGAAAATCCGTGGACAGGCCTGTGCAAACCGGCTTGCGCGCCATTGATGCCATGATCCCAATTGGAAGAGGCCAGCGCGAACTTATTATCGGCGACAGACAAACGGGTAAAACCGCGATTGCGATCGATACAATCATCAATCAAAAAGGTGAAAATATGATTTGTATTTATGTTGCGATCGGCCAGAGAGAATCGAAAATCGCAAAAATCGTTTCGGAACTGGAAAAACGCGGATGCATGGAATACACGACAATCGTTGTGGCGGGCGCTTCGCATCCCGCGTCATTGCAGTTTTTGGCTCCTTATTCCGGCTGCGCCATGGGAGAATATTTTTTGGATAAAGGAAAAGATGTTTTGGTTATTTACGATGATCTTTCAAAACACGCGAACGCGTACAGACAAATTTCGCTTTTGCTGAAAAGACCGCCCGGACGCGAGGCTTTCCCCGGTGATATTTTCTATTTACACTCTCGCTTACTGGAACGCGCGTGCTGTCTTGATCCAAAATACGGCGGCGGTTCTTTAACGGCTCTTCCGATTATTGAAACGCAGGCCGGCGATCTTTCGGCTTATATTCCAACAAATGTTATTTCCATTACGGACGGCCAGATATTCCTTGAGTCGGATTTGTTTTATAAAGGAATAAGACCGGCAATCAATGTCGGTTTGTCCGTTTCGCGCGTGGGATCCGCGGCGCAGATTAAAGCAATGAAAAAAATCGCGGGTAAAATGAGGCTTGAACTGGCGCAATATCGTGAACTTGCGGCTTTTGCGCAGTTTGGAAGCGATCTTGACGCCAATACGAAAAAACAACTGGATAGGGGCGCGAGATTAACGGAAATTTTGAAACAAGGCCAGTATGAACCGACTCCCGTTGAATTTCAGGTCGCGATAATTTACGCGGTTACAAACGGATTTACGGATGATGTCGTTGCTACGGATATGAATAAATTCATGAACGAGTTTTTTAAATATTGCGGAAGCTCACATTCGAAATTAATGAAAGATCTGCGCGACAAAAAAGAAATCACGGAGGAAATTGAAAAGGCTTTGAAGCGCGCGATTGAAGATTTTAAAGTTGTATTCAAGTAGAATACGCGAGCGCAATTCAAGTACTGCGCCGCACAAAGTTTAGAAAAAGTTTAACACCACCGTCCCCATGCTAAAACGCAAGATCAAATCTATAAAAAGCACCAAGCAAATAACCCGCGCGATGGAATTGGTGTCCGCTTCCAAAATGAAAAAAGCGGTATCAAGCGCGACTTCCATGCGTCCGTATGCCATTAACGCAATGGTTATTTTAACGCATATAAGTGAAAAAACCGATTCGAATCTGCATCCTTTTCTCCAAAAGCGCGAACTTAAAAATTGTTTGGTTTTGATGATTTCTCCGGACAGAGGGCTTTGCGGCGGTTTGAATGCGACTTTGGTAAAAAAAGTGGTTGCTTTTGAAAAAGAGTTTAAAACCGAACACCCGAAATGCAATTTGATGTATATTGCCGCCGGGAAAAAAGCTGAGTTGTTTTTGGCTCGCACAGGCCGGAATCTGACCGCTTCTTATACCGGATTAAGCAATAATCCAAGCTTAAAAGATATTTTATCGATTAATAAATTGATTTTCGATTATTACAAATCCGGCGAAGTCGACATGGTTGTTATTGTCTATCAACACTTTATTTCAGCGCTTGCGCAAAAACCCGTTACGCATCAATTATTGCCGTTTTCGCGCGCGAGTATGGTTAAAATGGGCGCGGCATTGGGACTTTTTGGAGAAAACGCGCCGTCCGTTTTGCAAAGTGGAGCTTCCGGCACGGCAGTGGAATATAAATTTGAACCTTCCGCAAATTTTGTCCTTGATAACCTCCTCCCCGGTTTGATTGAAATGCAAATTTACCATTCTCTGCTTGAATCCGTAGCGTCCGAACATTCAAGCCGCATGGTCGCGATGCGCAACGCAACTGAAAACGCAAACGAGATGATTGACGGATTGACGCTTTTGTTCAACCAAAATCGCCAAGCCGCGATAACTCGCGAGATTGCGGAAATTTCGGCCGGAAAAGTGGCGTTGGGGCTATAAGGGGAAAAGGAACGCGCTGTGCGGACGAAGAACTGCGTGCGGAGCCGTTTATGAAGCCGCAAGCTTTAAAACGGATGCCTTCCTCTTTCTTCCGTTCCGCCTTCAGCAGTTTTCATTGCAGCTTTTTTCAAATCGTAGTTGGAAAATTCATAACCTTTCAAAGGCGCGTCTTGGACCGCGGCTATCATTTTCGCTCCTCCATCCGTCGCGATTAATTCCGTTAAAGTGCTGTTAAAATCTCCGATATGGCGTTCTATTTCTCTTTGTTTTTCATCATTCTCTTTGCTGTATCCCCATTCTTTCGTGCGTTCGAATAAAATACTAAAATCTCTGCCGTATGCCCTGCCTATATCCATAATCGCATTATGCAAATCTTCCCTGTGTACGCGAGTATTTCTTAATGAATCAACAACCGACGGCACATTAAATTTCGCCCTATCTATGCGAATATAGCTCGACCTTTGCTCTTTTCTAAACCTGTTATCAACAATGGAATCATATCTTATGAACGAAGCGAGCGCTTCTTTCAGATTTTCCACATCTTGAAGTTCACCGAGCGTTTTTACGTATTCGCTGTAACCCGGAAAAGCGTTTAAATAACCCGGCTGTGAAAAGTGTTCGCGCGTTGTTCCTCCGGATGTTAATATGTTTTCCACTTTGCTTTCCGTAAGAAGCGGAATGACAAAGTGCGTATCATCATGGTCAAGCCTTTCCGACTGCTGGATGGCTTTTTCAGTTCTAACTTTTGTGTCTTGGAACGGCAAAATATATTTCCATAAAAGATATTTGGTTCTTGGGCCGGGAGCGTTTGTCTCTTTGAAATCTCTGTAGGAATCCGAGTCAAGATAATTCGCAAGGCGCTGATAATCCGCCATCTTGAATGGCCTTTCGCCTTTTTTTGTGCCTTTTTCCTCCGGCGGCATACCAAATTTCCATGCGTCTTTATTCGTGAAAAAATCCAGCCACGGCATGTGATTTAAAAAGTCGCCGTCTATCCAACCAATTCTATCAAGAGATAAAAGGCCTGTGGCAACGCCCTCTACAAGGTAATACAGTTTATCTTCCACTCTCATCTTTCCTTTTATAATTGAAAAGCGAAACAAACCTTCGTATTGCTGGGGGTTTACCCAGCCGCCGTTTTTATGCGTTGTAAGAAGTTTTTGCATTTCACGTCTCAAACCGCCGATATTTTTCGGGTCGTTCTCAAGCTGATCTCCTTTAAGCTGATAAAGATCGCATCCGCCTTTGTATGAATTGTTGTTTTCATTAAACCATTTGCCAAAAATACCGTCGCCCCACATTGCGTCGATCGCTCCTTCAATCAAGTCTTGACCGGTTTTCCACATTCCGGTTTCCGGATCGCGTTTTACTCTTGCGGCAGGATCGTCTATAAGAGGTATTGGAATTCTTTTATCCGGATCCGTAAATTTGTTTACAATATTCCACAACAGCGGATCGTCCCATCTCATATGTCCTTTTTTAACCAAAAGCTGGATACAGGCTTTAAGTTCATCTCTGTTTTGCGCGTGCCACATTCTATCTCTGATTTCAAAGATACCGGCGTGGTCAAGGCCTTGTTCGTATTTTTCAACTTCTTCGTGCTCCGAAGCTTCCTTCATGCGGGTAAAATCCGTTTTAACAATCGGGAAATGTTCGCCGACTTTTCCGACGTTGTTCTTCATTCTTCTCGGCCATCTTCTTATGTGATATTCATAGATTGTTTTAAGCATAAAAATAACGTCCTGCAAACTCAAAAGCGTTGTATCAGACCAGAAATCTTTTAATTTTGAAACTTGCGGATCAATAGCCGGGTCGCCGCGTTCTTCTTCTTTCGCGCCGGCCGCGCCTTCCTCTTCTTTTTCCGGTTTAAGCGCGCGCTTAAGTTTTTCTTCCTGCTGTTTTTGAGCCGCGCTGCGCTCCGCTTGCTTCATTTCGCCTTCCGGCATGTCTTCAAC
>CAZNCD010000018.1:0-11420 GCA_964571575.1 uncultured Candidatus Peribacteria bacterium | reverse complement strand
TTACGCATGCGCACAATCCGGATACTCTTGTTCCGCTGTGCAAAGCGCATGAACGCATCGCGCATTTGGGTCTCATTGAAAATGAAAACGCACAGTCGAACGAATGGCGGCTAAGGGCTGCGGCAAATCCTACAGAAAAAAAATATGGAATAGACAGGTTGGTTATGCAACATCGCAAAAAATGGTAGCGAAAAGCTGTAAATAAGAATAAAATATTTTCGTGTCCAAATTTTTCTTTTACATCGCCTTAATCAATCTGCTGGATCTGGCCGGAGTTTTAAGCGCCAAATTTTACAGCATCACAAAAAATCCCCTGCTACTTGCGCTGACCGCGGTTTTATTTGGCGCAGCGGGTTTCACATTCGCTTTGTCTCTCAAATATGAAGGCATCGCGATAACAAACGTTCTTTGGATAGCAATATCCGTAATCCTTGTAACAATCATCGGCTATTTTATTTTTAAAGAAGATATCGCGCTAATTCAAATAATAGGAATCATCGTGATAACAATCGGACTGATATTAATAAATTTAAAATAAAAGCGCACTGGACAAATTCATACAACCCGCTATATAATGCGGCCGAATTTTATAATTAACCGATTTTTTATGCTTGAACAAAATCAATCAGGCAAAACCCTGCGGTTTATTTTTGCGTTGGTATGCGTAGCGCTGGCCTCGAGCCTTATAACATACTGGTCAACAAACACTTATGAAGCGGAAAACGCATCGCTCCAACAGCAAATTGCGGATCTTCAAAAACAAATCGAAGAATTGAAAAATCCTCCGGCGCCGGAACCCGTGGCAGACGCGAACGCAACAACCGCGAGCATAACAGCCGCCACGGCGGTGCCCGCGACAGAAGTAAAATTTGACAGCTGCGGTTCAATCGGCAATTACAAGACAAAAGATTGGTACGCAGCATTCACACAAACCGCGGCGACAAATCAAATCGCCGTGGATAAAATCACAAATACATGCTATTCGGAAAACGGAAAAATTTTGATAATGCTTACTCCCGGAGACTTTTATAATTGCGTAAACGGAATGCTCGCCAGATACGACATAACCGGCGGAACACTGCAACAAGCGACAATCAACAATAAACAACAAAAATGTCTCGGCTGGCCGACTCAATTCGGCAAACGTGAAGGCGCGGTTATAAAAATGGAAGGTCCGGCTGTCGGCGAAGGATGCAGAACAAAAATGTATTTTGATTACGACTTTGTCCAAAACATCTTTGAGTTGAAAAAAACATATACAACCTGCGACGATAAACCGGCGCAGTGGACAAATTATTAATCGCGCGCGCGAAGCGGAAAGCGCCGCAACAATCTTTCGCGCTCACGACTTTTATAGTAAGATAAACTCGTCTTACAATTTTTCTTATGCTTGATATCAAATTCATCCGTGAACACGCGGACGCGGTAAAACGCGCGGCGGAGCTCAAAAAGATAAAAGTTGATATAGATAAATTGCTGGCGCTGGACAAAAATCGGCGCGAGGGGCTGAAAAAAATCGAGGATATTAAAGCTGAAAAAAATCGCGCGGGAGAACGGATTCCGTCATTGCATGGCGACAACAAACAAGAAATACTGGCGCGTATGAAAAAACTGACCGAAGAAGAAAAATCTCTCGCGGAGGATTTGAAAAAAATCGAAGAAAAATTAAATTATTTGCTGCTCTGGATTCCGCAAATCCCCTCCGATAAATGTCCGCCCGGCGACAGTGAAAAAGATTATAAAATTCTGCGCGTGCACGGCGAGCCGCCAAAATTTGATTTTGAATTGCTCGACCATATTACACTTATGGAAAAACACGATATGGTTGATGTTGAACGCGGAGTGAAAATTGCGGGCTCGAGAAATTATTTTTTAAAAAACGAAGCGGTTCTGCTCGAAAACGCGGTCTTAAGATTCACGCTTGATACGCTCGTCAAAAAAGGTTTTACGCCGATGGCGCCTCCGGCGCTGGTTGAAGATAAAGCCATGATCGGCACAGGATATTTTCCGGGCGGCGAGGAACAAGCGTATCGAATCGAAAAAGACAAATTAAATTTAATCGGCACTTCGGAAGTCCCCGTAACCGCGTATCACTATGATGAAATTTTAAATGAAAAAGATTTACCGAAAAAATATGCCGGAATGTCTCTTTGCTTCAGGCGCGAGGCCGGCACATACGGAAAAGACACCCGCGGACTTTATCGCGTGCATCAATTCCAAAAAGTGGAACAGGTAATTATTTGTCGCGCGGACGAAAAAGAAAGTCAAAAAATGTTTGATATGATTCTCGAAAACGCGGAAGAAATTTTGCAAGCGCTGGAACTCCCCTATCGCGTTGTCGCAATCTGTACCGGCGAAATGGGACAAGGCCAAGTTTATAAAAATGATATTGAAACATGGATGCCTTCACGCAATAACTACGGCGAAACACATTCCTGCTCAATGTTTTATGATTTTCAGGCGCGGCGTTTAGGCTTGCGTTATCGCGATGCAGCCGACCGCACACAGTTCTGCCATACATTAAACAACACATGCATCGCTTCTCCAAGAATTTTGATTCCTTTGATGGAAATTCACCAAAACAAAGACGGCTCCATAAACATTCCAAAAGCGCTGCAACCGTATATGGAAAGAAAAAAGAAAATTGATTGAGGCGTATGAGATTGACAAAAAACCTTTATAGATGCTATTTTAGCATCCTAAAGTTTTAATTATGTTTAATAGAGTTTTACCTTTTTTAACAGCCGCTGTGTTCGCAATTACACCCTCATGTACTTTCAAAAAAACAGCGGAAGAACCCATCGAATCAAAAGAAGAAACGGCCAAAGCCCTGGCGATAAACCAAATAGCCAGAGAAATTGCAATATTATGTGAGCAAGCAACGGGTGTCGACACCAATTTTCATGCCTCTAACATGGAAGCGGCTATAGTTGCCGAGAATTTGGTTGGCGACAAACCTCTCCCGACTAAAAAACAATGGACAAATCTGGATATTCCGACGGAAACGCCTGAGGAAAAGGAACAAAATGCAAGGTATAGAGCATGTTTAACCAACCCTGAAACAATAGCTCCATATTCGCGGGGAGAAATACAAAGCAGGATTAGTGAAATCCTTCAAACGATTAAATAAAACCGGAAAATATTTTTGTTGATTTTATTATCGCGAAAATTCACAAAAATTTGACTAAATGGAACGGAATAATATAATCAATTCCCAATTAACAACACGGCTAAAAAATCATTTGACAGCGGGAAAAATATCAATATAATTACACTCGCTATCTACTTTTGGAAGAGTTGCGACTGATGGCCACGGCAAAATATCGCCCATACGACTGAAGGTCGTACCATTAGCCACTAACTCTTTTTTATTTTATGTCTAAAAAATCCATTCTTAAAAAAATCAAAAAGCGTTTAACGGGAAAGAGCGCTTTTTCTTCACATGAAAAAAAATCAGAAACAAAACGCCTTCCAAAATCCATGGCGAAAGCATCTTCGAAAAAATCTTCCAAAAAAATCAAGCGTGAAAAAAAACCGGATTATGAACTTGTCCGCGCTTCGACTCTCAAGGCCGGACTTGAACCAATGAAAGAAAGCAACAAAAGGGAATATTTTACACCCCGCATCGACGCGAATGTTTTGATTCCAAATCTTATTGAAGTACAACTCGATTCATACAAATGGTTTTTGGAGGAAGGCATAAAAGAGCTTCTGGACGAGATAAATCCGATTACGGATTTTTCCGGTAAAAAACTCGAGCTGCGTTTTTTGGATCATTCGATCGCGGCTCCAAAATATGACGCGGAAACCGCAAAGCAAAAAAACATCACATACGAAGCGCCGTTAAAAATTCACGTGCAATTGATTAATAAAGAAACAGGAGAAATTAAAGAACAGGATGTTTTTCTCGGCTCAATCCCTCTTATGACAAATAGAGGGACGTTTATTGTAAACGGAATTGAACGCGTTGTCGTGAGCCAGCTTGTGCGTTCGCCCGGCGTCGTGTTCCAAAAAAATCCCGCGATTCCAAAACACGTAATAGCAAAAATCATTCCAAAGCGCGGCGCATGGCTTGAGATTGAAACCGACAAAAAAGGAATTATTTCCGTAAAAATAGACAGAAAACGCAAAATCCCGGTCACTTCCCTGCTCCGAATTATGGGATATGAAAGCGATAAAAGCATACTTGAAGAATTTGCCGATGTTTCGCTCCCCCAAAATCCGGATAACATTTTGCTTACTCTTGAAAAAGATTCCGCAAAAACCGCCGAAGAAGCTTATCAGCAAATTTATAAAAAGCTTCGTCCGGGAGATCTTGCAACTCCGGAAAACGCAAAATCCTTAATTCAGTCTATATTTTTTGATTATAAAAAATACGATATGGGACCGGTCGCAAGATATAAATTAAATAAAAGATTTAAATCAAATATCCCGAACGTAAAAGAAAATCATACATTCCAGTCAAAGGATTTGATTGAAATTCTAAAATATATGATAAGGGTAAACAACGGAGAATTCGGACCGGACGACATCGATCATTTGAGCAACAGACGCATAAGAGCTGTCGGCGAATTGGTGCAAAACAAATTCAGAATCGGCTTGTTGCGCAGCGAACGCATCGCAAAAGACCGTATGAGCGTTATGGACGCGGAAACCGTAACTCCAACGCAATTAATCAACTCTCGTCCTGTTACAGCCGCACTCCGTGAGTTTTACGCAAGCTCGCAATTATCGCAATTCATGGATCAGATCAATCCTCTTTCGGAACTCGCGCATAAAAGAAGATTATCCGCGATGGGCCCGGGAGGTCTTTCAAGAGAACGCGCCAGTTTTGACGTTCGCGACGTGCACACGTCTCATTACGGAAGAATATGCCCGATTTCCACTCCGGAAGGACCAAACATCGGTCTTGTTGTGCATCTTGGCGCATACGCGCGCGTAAATAAATATGGATTTATTGAAACTCCTTTTAGAAAAGTATCGCAGAAAGTCCCGAATAAAGTAAAAAGCATGGTCGGTCATACCGCGGCGGAAACGATTGTTCCTCCGCGAGGCAAAAATCCGATTGTCACGACCGGAGAAAAAATTTCGGAGGCCGCAGCAAATACACTTTCAAAATACGACTCGGAAATAAAAGAAATAGCGGTAAAACCTTATATAACGGATGAAGTTGAATACTACGATGCGGACGAAGAACGCGATTTTGTCATCGCTCAAGCAAATTCACCTCTTAATGAAATCGGCGAATTTACGGTAACAAGAGTTCCTGCCCGCAAAAATGGTGATCCGATTTTAACTCATACGAACGATTTAACGCATATAGACGTTTCAGCCAAACAGATTATTTCCGAAGCGACCGCTTCAATTCCATTCCTTGAACATGACGATAACACAAGAGCATCCATGGGTTCAAACATGCAGCGTCAATCCGTTCCTCTTATAAACCCGCATTCTCCGGTTGTCGGAACAGGCATGGAAGAAGTAATCGCAAAATCTTCAGGACAAATTATTTTTGCGGAAGACTCCGGAACAATTCTTTATGTTGATGCGAACCAAATCATCGTGCTTTACGACAACGGACGAAAAGTAAATTACGAAATTCTTGTTTATGAAAGATCAAACCAGGCAACGTGCATTCATCAAAGAACAAAAACCGAAAGCGGCATGCGTGTTAAAAAAGGCGATGTTTTGGCCGAAGGAGCTACGATCCACGAAGGCGAACTCGCACTTGGACAAAATGTTCTGGTGGCATATCTTTCATGGGAAGGATACAACTACGAAGACGCCGTAATCATTTCCGAAAGACTTCTTCAAAACGGCGCGTATGATTCAATCCACATTGAAAACTACACAATTGACGTCCGCGACACGAAACTCGGTCCGGAAATTATCACGCGCGATATTCCGAATGTCGGCGAAGTGCATCTTAAAGATTTGGATGAAGACGGAATCATCAGAATTGGCGCAACTGTCTATGAAGGAGATATTCTGGTCGGTAAAATCACCCCAAAAGGCGAAACGGAATTAAGCGCGGAAGAAAGGCTGCTCCGAGCCATATTTGGGGATAAAGCACGCGACGTTAAAGACAGTTCTTTACGTTTACCGGGCGGCGAAAAAGGTAAAGTAATCGGCGTACAAATCTTTTCGAGAAAAGACGGGGACGAACTTCCAACGGGAGTCAATAAACAAATTAAAGTTTCAGTCGCGCAAACAAGAAAAATTTCAATCGGCGATAAAATTGCGGGGCGCCACGGAAATAAAGGCATCATTTCAATCATCGTTCCTGAAGAAGATATGCCATTTTTACCGGATGGCACTCCGATAGATATTGTTCTCAATCCTCTCGGTGTTACAAGCCGTATGAATATCGGACAGGTGCTTGAAACGCACCTCGGATGGGCGGCAAAAACACTTAATATAAAAGTTGCAAGTCCCGCTTTAAATGGAGTAACACATGAAAAAATCACCGAACTTTTGGAAAAAGCCGGATTGCCTCCAAGCGGAAAAACAATTTTATACGACGGCAAAACCGGAAAAGCGTTTGATCATCAAGTTACAGTCGGTATTTCATACATTCTAAAACTAAGCCATCTTATTGAAGATAAAATTCACGCCAGATCAATCGGTCCGTATTCTCTTGTAACGCAGCAACCCCTCGGAGGTAAAGCTCAACACGGCGGACAAAGATTCGGAGAGATGGAAGTGTGGGCGCTCGAAGCTTATGGCGCGGCGCACACATTGCAAGAATTATTAACGATAAAATCCGACGACGTGTTTGGAAGATCAAAAGCGTACGAAGCGATTATCAAAGGCGAACTGATTAAAAAACCAAAAACGCCGGAGGGATTTAATGTTCTTATAAAAGAACTTCAAAGCCTTTGTCTTGATGTAACTCTTCTTCAAACAAAAGAACAATCTGAGAAAAAAATTGAAGAATACACTACCGTGGAAGAACGAGAAGCCGCAGAAGTGATTTCAAAAGAAATAACCGAAAAAATGGAAACGCTCGAAGGAAAAGGAAAAGTCGGACTCGCGGAAGAAAGTATACAAATTGAGAAATAAATCCAAACCGGGGACGGTTCTCCTTAAGGAGAACCGTCCCCTATATTAACACCAACCAAACATGCAACAATCATCAGAAACAGCGAATCTCGATAATTTTAACTCCATCGCAGTATCAATCGCTTCTCCGGAAACCATTTTGGGCTGGTCGCACGGCGAAGTCAAAAAACCGGAAACAATCAATTACAGAACGCAAAAACCGGAACGCGACGGATTGTTCTGCGAAAAGATTTTTGGTCCCACGAAAAACTGGGAATGTTACTGTGGAAAATATAAAAGAATTCGTTACAAAGGCGTAATATGTGAAAAATGCGGCGTTGAAGTCACCAGATCAAGCGTAAGACGCGAACGCATGGGCCATATAAAACTGGCAGTTCCAATTATGCATATTTGGTATTTAAGATCGACCCCAAGCAGGGTTGGATTGCTGCTTGATCTACCGATAAAAGCGATCGAACAGGTGATTTATTTCGCGGCGTATATTATTACGGAAACTGATGAAAAAGCAAAAACCGAATCCCGCGAGGAATTACTAAAAGAATACAAAAGTCACAGGAAAAATATTCAAGACGAAGCAAAAGAACACATAAGCGCGGTTGAAGATTTGGAAAAAAGAGCGGAAGTTGAAAAAGAATACGTCGCAAAACTGGAAGAACTCGACAACCAACACCAAATCGCGAAAGAAGAATTGGATGAAATCAAAGTCGGAAAAATTTACATCGAGATTGAATATAGAAATATATCCGTGAAATTCGGACACATATTTAAGGCGATGACGGGCGCGGAAGCCATACGCGAACTTTTAGCGAAACACAACATTGAAAAAACACTCAAAGAAATGTACGGAGAAGGTAAAAAAACAAGCGGTCAAAAACAGAAAAAGATATTAAAGAGAATAAAACTTTTTGGAAATCTGCAAAAAAATAATATTAAACCGGAATGGATGGTATTAACGGTTCTGCCTGTTTTACCTCCGGATTTAAGACCAATGGTTCAACTTGACGGTGGACGTTTTGCAACTTCGGATCTAAATGACTTATATAGAAGAATCATCAATAGAAATAATCGTTTAAAAAGATTGATCGCGATTGGCGCGCCGGAAGTAATCTGCAGAAACGAAAAACGCATGCTGCAAGAAGCCGTCGACGCTCTTATTAATAACAGCGCGCGCGCCGGAAGAACCGTTTTCTCAACCGGAGAAAAACGCCACCTGCGCTCGCTTTCGGAAATGCTTAAAGGAAAACAGGGGCGCTTCAGGCAAAACCTTCTCGGCAAACGCGTGGATTATTCCGGACGTTCCGTAATCGTTATCGGTCCGAAATTAAAATTGCACCAATGCGGCATTCCAAAAACAATGGCTCTTGAACTTTTCAAACCGTTTGTTATCGGAAGACTTATCAGAGACGGACACGCTCATAATATAAAAAATGCGGAAAAACTGATTCAAATGGGAAGAAAAGAAGTATGGGATATTCTTGAAGAAGTAACTTTCGACCATTACGTATTGCTTAACCGCGCTCCGACATTGCACAGACTTGGCATTCAAGCGTTTCAGCCGGTGCTTGTTGAAGGTAAAGCCATTCAAGTCCACCCGCTTGTGTGCGCGGCTTTTAACGCGGACTTTGACGGAGATCAGATGGCCATTCACGTTCCGCTTTCAAAACAAGCGCAAGCCGAAGCAAAAAGGCTTATTGCATCTGCGAAAAACTTATTAAAACCATCCGACGGACATCCGATTATAGCGCCTACGCAAGATATTATTTTGGGATGTTATTACTTAACTAAAATGGTTGATGGCAAACTCGGAGCGGGTCGCGCATTCAACAGTCTGGAAGAAGCCATGATAGCCAATCAATGCGAACAATTGAATGTTCAGGCAAAAATCAAAGCTCGCGTTGATGTTGAAAAAAACAACAAACCGGAAATCATAGAAACAACTCTCGGAAGAATGATTTTCAATTCATTTCTTCCAAAAGGCATTTCTTATATAAACGAAGTCACGGGAAAGAAGAAACTCACACAAATAATAAGCGAAACGTTTGACAAATACGGCAACGAAATGACGGTAATCGTATCCGACAGTTTAAAAAAAATCGGCTTTTACTACGCAACGCAATCCGGTTTAAGCATCGCGGCAGCGGATATGATAATCCCAAAAAGCAAAGAAAAAATAATAGAAGAAAGCGATGAAGTGATTCGAAAAATCAACAACAAATATTATTACGGTCTAATAACGGATTACGAGAGATACATAAACACGATTAAAATCTGGTCGGAAACAAAATCAAAAATCACAATTGAAATGGTCAAAGGCATAGACAATGAAAATGACATTCATTATATGATTGATTCCGGCGCCCGCGGAAACTGGGGACAAATCACGCAACTCTGCGGAATGAAAGGCTTGGTCGCAAATCCGGCCGGTAAAACAATTGAACTTCCAATCAAATCAAACCTAAAAGAAGGATTTACGATTTTGGAATACTTTATTGCCACTCACGGCGGAAGAAAAGGCAAATCCGATACCGCTCTTAAAACGGCTGAAGCCGGTTATCTTACGCGCCGCTTGATTGATACGGTTCAAAACATAGTTATAAAAGAATACGACTGCAAAACAAAATTGTCGCACAGAATAACGCGTGAAGAGACCGAACATCTTGGCGAAGAATTTTCAAAAAGACTTCTCGGAAGAGTTGTTGCGAAACCTATTGTGATTGAAAAAAGCGGCGAAGTGATTGCGGAAACAAATACGGAAATCGACAATGGAATAGTGGATGAAATCGAAAAACACAAAATCAACGAAGTGGAAATAAGATCCACCATGACATGTCAAACAATGGGAGGTATATGCGTAAAATGTTACGGGAAAGATCTCGGTACAAACAAAACGGTGGAAATAGGAACGCCAATCGGCATTATTGCCGCGCAAAGTATTGGTGAACCCGGAACGCAACTTACAATGCGCACATTCCACATGGGTGGTGTCGCCGGAGAAGGAGATATCACGCAAGGTCTTACTCGCGTTGAAGAACTTTTTGAAGCCAGATCAATCAAAAATCCCGCTATTTTATCGGAAATAGAAGGCCGAGTAAAAATACACATGAAAAGCGGACAGGCGGAAGTTACAGTCGATTCCGAAAAACCGATTGAAAAAGACTTTTTTCTGCCGGGGCAAAATACGGTGATCGTAAAGAAAGGAGATAAGGTAAAAGAAGGTCAACTCCTCGCAAAAAGCGAAGAAAATAAAAACGCGGTTAAAAGCGATGTAAACGGAAAAGTAACGGAAATGGATATCAATAAAATCACTGTTACCACAAACGGACCGGTCGAAAAAATATACGTAGTTCCATTCGGAAAAACTTTAAAAGTCAAAAACAACCAATACGTAGAAAGGGGCGCCGCTTTATGTTCCGGTCATCACAATTTAAGAGAATTGATGAGACTCACGAATTTATATGAAACGCAAAAATACATAATGAAGGAAGTTAAAAATATCTATGCTCTGCACGGCCAAACAATCAATGACAAACATATCGAAGTGATCGTAAGACAGATGTTTTCCAAAGTAAGAATTTTGGAAACGGGAAACAGCGAATTTTTACCGGGTGAAATAGTCGATTACATAAAATACATGGACGCAAATGCGGAACTCGACAAAAAACGCAAACAACCTTTACGCGGGGAACGATTATTGCTCGGACTTACGCGCGTCGCACTTTACGCAGACAGTTGGTTGAGCGCCGCATCGTTCCAGGAAACAATAAGAGTACTCGTTGAAGCGTCAGTCACAAAAAAAATTGATCATCTTAACGGACTTAAAGAAAACGTAATTATCGGAAAATTGATTCCGGCGGGTGAAACATATCGGAAAATGCATCCGGATGAGGTTGAAGAAATGGACAAAAAAGTCGCAGTCGAAAGAAAACACGGCCTGCTGAAAAAATCACTCGCTGAAGCGGAAAATTACGAAGAAGAATTAAAAGAGTTCACGGAACAATCAACTGTATATCCCATAATTTAAAAGAAAAATGTCCGATTCTCTTGACGAAAATCGGACTGTTAGATAAAATCGCAAAGCACGCCGTTCGCCGCAAGGCTCAACAGGCGCTATAAACAAACTAAACAAACTGTCGCGAACACGCCGTTCGCCGCAGGCAAACACCACCACGCCCTATGCCAACAATAAACCAATTAGTCAGAAAACCAAGAAGAAAACCTTTAAAAAGAAGTAAATCTCCGGCGCTGTTTGGCGTATGGAACAGTTTAAAAAACAGAGAAATGCCTTTAAACTCCCCTGTTAAAAGAGGAATCTGCGTAAAAGAGACAACAATGACTCCAAAAAAACCGAACTCAGCTTT
>CAZNCD010000017.1:0-11597 GCA_964571575.1 uncultured Candidatus Peribacteria bacterium | reverse complement strand
AGTTTTTGTTAATTCCGTAGTACTATAATTACGATGAAAAATATTCGCAATAAAAAAATGCTGCAACCTTATTATACAAAACCACGATTTATGCTTTACCACGCCGATTCTTTGGCTTTGCTTGCTGAAATGCCGGAAAACTCTGTTGATATGATTTTTGCTGATCCGCCCTACTTTCTCTCAAGCGGCACTTTTACGTGTCAAAACGGCCGTATGGTAAGCGTTAAAAAAGCTGATTGGGACTTGAGCAACGGCATAGATAAAAATTTCGAGTTTCATCTGGCTTGGATTAAGGCTTGCCGAAGAGTTTTGAAACCAGGTGGTACGATTTGGATTAGCGGCACTTATCATTCAATTTATCAGTGCGGTTTTGCTTTGCAGGCGGCCGGATATCATATTTTAAACGATATTTCATGGTTTAAGCCGAATGCATCGCCGAATTTGAGTTGCAGGTTTTTTACGGCGAGCCATGAAACATTAATTTGGGCTAGAAAAGAGAAAAAAGCCAGCCATACGTTCAATTATCAAAAAATGGTTAATTGGGAAGATAATTATGTAAAAGAAATAAAATGCAAATATTGCGGTGAGGAACATTGTTATGAAATTTTACATGAAAAAGGAAAGCAAATGCGTTCGGTTTGGGCTATTGGTACGCCAAAATCTATTGAAAAGACATTTGGCAAACATCCAACGCAAAAGCCGATTGATCTTTTGAAACGAATTGTTTTGGCCAGCACGAATAAGGGAGATGTGGTTCTGGATCCTTTCACGGGCAGTTCTACAACGGGCCTCGCTGTATATTTATTTGGACGAAAATTTATAGGTATTGATAATGAAAAAAAATACCTAGATTTATCTATAAAAAGGTTCGAAGAATTGGATAGAAATATAGAAAATAGAAAAATAAAAAATGTGGCTTCTGAAAGGAGAAAATTAGGCTTAAAAGACAAGCGTCCCCTATTAGATATGATTTATGACTTACAACCGATAAAGTAGTATGTTATCTAGCAAAAAGTTAAAAGCATTACAGCCTTATATTGATATTATTGAGACGCATAAAGGTAAGACCTTAGATGAGATTTTCAAAGAACTTGGTAGTGGCAAGCATAGTCATTTCAAAAAAGGCGCGAGTGGATTGATTATAGAAAATTTACTTGGTTTAACGAACAACTCTTCTCCTCTTGCCGATCTTGAACAGTCAAAAATCGAAGTTAAGGTTTTGCCTGTGCAATTGAATAATCTTAAAGCGAAAGAGCCAACGCAAATTAAAATGATTAATTATATTAAACTAGCGCGCGAGCAATGGGAAACCGCTGAAATTAGAGATAAAATAGAAACGATATTCTGGATTGCTTATGGTGTAACAAAAATCAATAGTAAACCCGTAAGCCAAAACAAATATGTCATTTTGGACTGGTTTATAGATGTTCCAGATAAAAGCGCACAAGAAATTTTTAAAAAAGATTGGGAAGAGATAAAAGCTTATGTTGTACGAGGCGATGCGGATAAATTATCGTGCAGTATGGGTGTTTATATTGAACCAAAGACTAAAGGTAAAAATAATAAAGATGTAACAGATGCACCTAATGGGAAAGGCGGTATGACCAAGGTAAAAAGAAGAGCGTTTTATTTTAAAAAAAGATATACAAATTCGAAAGTAATCTCACAGCTTGATTTACCGCGTTAAAATGATAATTCTAATTCGTCCTGCAGAGCTTGCTTTGAAACTTGGAAACCGCGAATTTTTTGAACGGCGGCTTGAGCAAAATATTCTGCGGATGTTTGAAGGGTCTAAAATAAGTATAAAGCGCTCATATGGAAGTACTTTGCTTGAAACTAATATTGATGAAAAAACCGCGATTGAAAAATTGTCGCATGTGCCGGGAATTGCGAATTTTTCTGTTGTTGAAGAGACGCCGCAGGATTTGAAAAAAATAGCCGAAATGATGATTGCGGAAATCAAAAAGCGCGGCAAGAACGGGCCGAAAACTTTTTGCGCTCGTGTAAATAAAATACAAAAAACTTTTCCAATGGGATCGCCAAAAATCGAAGCGAAACTCGGCGAAATGATTTTAAAAAAACTTCCACGCCTGAAAGTGCGGCTTAAAGATCCTGATATTACTTGCCATACGGATTTTACGGATAATAGAACCTATATTTATTTTGATAAGATTCAAGGACTTGGCGGTTTGCCGGTTGAAACGTCGGGTAAGGTTGCGAGCTTAATCTCTTCCGGCATTGATTCTCCTGTTGCGTCTTTTCGTATGATGCTGCGCGGGGCAAAAATCATTTTTGTTCATTTTCACAGTTATCCGCAAACGAATCAGCAATCGATTGAAAATGTGCGCGAGATTGTGAAAATTTTGGCGCAATATCAGGGTGAATCAAAAATTTATTTTGTTCCGTTTATTGAGATTCAAAAAGCTGTGATGATTAGTGCGGAACCTGAATTGCGGGTGATTTTGTATAGAAGGTTTATGGTGAAAATTGCTGAAGAAATAGCGCGGAAAGAAAATGCCGGCGCGCTTGTTACGGGTGAAAGTTTGGGACAAGTTGCGTCGCAAACGCTTGCGAATATCGGGGTTGTGAACGAGGCGGCTGCGCTTCCTGTTTTGCGCCCTTTAATCGGTCATAATAAACAAGAAATTGTTGATGAAGCGCGTGAACTTGGCACTTATGAGATTTCAATTCGGCCGTATGCGGATTGTTGTACGCTTTTTGTGCCGAAACATCCGACAACGAGAGCGGATTTGGATGAAGTCAAAAAAGTTGAAAAGAAGGCGGTGTTTAAAAAGTTGACGCTTAACGCAATTAAGCGGGCGGAGATTGAAAATATTGCTTAATTTTTATCGCAGTTGATTTTCCCGCGACTTCCGCTATTTTATCCATCGGCGTGTTTTTTATATTTTCAAGCGAACCGAAGCTGCGGAAAAGTTTTTGCATTGTTTTTTCAGCGATGCCCGGAATTGTCGTGAGCGCGGATGCGATCGTTTCTTTTCCGTGGCGGGATTTCATGAACGTAATCGCGAATCTGTGGGCTTCATCGCGCATGCGCTTTAAAATTTGAAGACCGTGCGATTCTTGCGAGAGTTTTAGCGAAGTTTTTGAAAATGGTGCGTAAATTTCTTCTTCCTGTTTTGCGAGCGTTGCGATTGGAATTTTGAGCTGAAGTTTGTTTAACACCACCGTCCCCACACTCAATTGTCCCGCTCCGCCGTCAAGCAAAATCAAATCGGGTTTGCTGGTAAAAGATTTATCCGGGGCGTGTTTCTTTTTGTCGTAAACAAAGCTCAACATGCCTTCGATTGGACAAGTCGTGGTGCAATTTTTGATGTTATGCAAATCTTCCGGCAGGTGTTTTATTTCCTCAAATCCAAATTCTTCGTAGTGTTCTTTAAGCACTTTTCTACAGATTAAATAAACGCGCGAAGAAGGCGTTTTTGAAACCGCTTTTTTAAGTAGATAATAGCTTAATTTTTGGCCTCTGAATTCTGGATTTACCCACAAACCGGTTATCATATGAACGTTTTTGCGTTTTACGAGTCCGATCATGCCGGCGAATTTTTTTCTTTTTTCCATCACGAAAAAATTTTTATAATTTGGATTTTCAACAATCAATCCGGCTATTTTTATGTTTTCTTCGATTTGCGTTGAATGTTTTTTAAGCGCTTTCCGCAGCGTAAACCCCGTTGGAAGTTTTTCACGCGATAATTTTTGCAGACGGCGTTCAAGCAATTCTTCCATTGAAGCATAATCATCAGGAGATGTTTGAGCGAGTTTGAATTTTCTGTAGTGATTTGAATTTGCCGCTCCGTTCGTAAAAACAATCATGCTTCCGACGGTTTCGGTTCCGGCCAAATGCGAAATATCGTAACATTCGATTCTATGCGGCAAACGCGGCAGTCGCAGCGCTTCTTTTAATTCCTCCAGTCCTTCTTCGATTCCGTGTTCGTGCATCCATCTGGCGCGCGATTGGTTCACAAAACTCCGTGCGTTTAAAAGCGATAATTCAAGAATGCGGTTTGATGTTTGCGGAACGGTTATTTTTATCGTTCCGCTCGCGACATCTTTTGTTTTCGCGAGTTTTTCAAGCCATTTTTCCGTAAGATTTTTATCTTCCGGCTCCGCAGGCAATAATATTTCACGCGGAATCGACGACGTTTGTTCGTAATAAAACTTTATGAATGCTTCCGTGATTTCGGCTGCGTTTGGAGCTTCATCTGCTTTAATCGTTCCGGTTTCAAAAATAAAATTTTCCTGTCCGATTATTTTTCCTTCGCGAATTTGAAACAGATTCGTGTAAATTTTTCCGTTATCTATCACATAATTCATCGCGTCCGCGTCGGTGAAAGGCAAATTACTGATATGTTGGCGCGACATGATTTCTTCAACGTTTTTCATTTTATCGCGCAGACTTGCCGCTTTTTCAAATTTATGGTCAAGGGCCGCGTTTTTCATTTCTTGTTTTAGTTCCGATATCAGTTCGCTTGAATTTCCTTTGAAGAATTTGATTATTTTATCTATATTCGCGCGGTATTGTTCTTTTGTGCATTTACCGATGCATGGCGCAGGGCATTTTTTAATATGATAATCAAGACACGGATATTTTATTGTTTTATTTGAAATTTTGACGCTGTTTTCGCCTGTTCCGCCGCAATATTCGATAATCAAATTGCAGTGCCGAAACGGCAGAATTTTTTTAAGAACGCGGAATGTTGTTTTTACTTTATGTGCCGCGGTTTTTGGGCCTAAATAAAGCGCTTTATCCTTTAACGGTTTGCGCATAAGCGATATTTTAGGAAAGTCTTCATGCGTGTTTATGCGGATATAAATAAAATTTTTATCGTCGCGCATTTTGATGTTGTATTTTGGACGGAGTTTTTTGATCAAATTCGTTTCCAGAAAAACCGCTTCAAGCTCTGTCGGCGTTTCTATGTATTCGACGTTTTTTATTTCCGAAATCATTTTATTGAGACGCGCCCCGCGGCTGGGATCTTCTTGGAAATACTGCGAAACGCGATTACGCAGGTCTTTGGCTTTTCCAATATAAATAATCTTGCCTTCTGCGTTTTTCATTTTATAAACACCGGACGAATGTGGAATGTTTTTTATCATAATGCTAATATATGGCCGTATTTATTTTAGCATATGGATGTTTTCGTTCTGCCGATAAATATCAAGAACATACGAGATGCTGTAACGCGGACTATGTTGTTTTTTGATATTTTCAATTTTCCAATGACTCTTGATGAAATTTCGCATTATCTGTTGGGGTTAAAAGTCGATAGGCCGCATCTTAAGATTTACCTTGAAGAAAGCCGTACAATCGAGCATCATCATGGATATTATTTTTTAAAAGGCAAATCCGAATTGGTTGAACGCCGAAATAAAAATCTTGTTATCGTGGATAAATTGTGGCGCAAAGTTTACAGATTTTTGAAGTTTTTCAGAATGGCGCCGTTTGTCAAAATGATCGCGGTTTGCAATACGCTCGCTTACAATAATCCGGCTCACGGGAGCGATATCGATTTGTTTGTTGTTGCAAAAAACGGCCGACTTTTTACAAGCCGCGCGATTTTATCGATTTTAGCGCATTTGCTTGGTGTGCGTAGGCATGGAGGAAAAGTTGCGGGGCGTTTTTGCTTAAGCTTTTTCGCTTCCGAAAATGTTATGAATTTGGAACCGCTTTGTTCTAAACCGTATGATATTTATATGGCTTATTGGGCGATGTCGCTCGCTCCGGTTTTCGGCGGGGAAACTTATGCGAAATTTATTGCGGAAAATATTTGGACAAAACGATATTTTCCGGAAGGAATAATCCCAAAAACCGGATTTTTGGCTCGACAAAGTTTGATTTCACGCGGGATAAAATATTTTTTTGAGCAACTTTTGTCCGGCGGTTTTGGCGACCGAATCGAAAAATTTCTTGAAAAATTCATGGTAAGTCGCGCTGAACTTAAGGCATCAAACCTGCCGGACAGACGCGGAATTGTGATTTCTCCGGAAATGCTTAAATTTCATGATAATGATGTGCGCGAAGTTGTTCGAGAGCTTTGGGAGGCGCGAATAAGAGTTTTGAAGTAGTTTTTATTTTTTTGCGGCTGGAAAATGCGCGATTGTCCAACTTTACAAAAGGGACGTAAACTTTGTGTGCGGAATCGATTGTCTTCAATGCCGCCCCGGGGCGGTTTGACACATTGTTATTCTTTTTTATAAACTATTTTTATCGCGGTGCCCGTGAATCCGAATTTTTTGCGCAAAGAATTTTCGATATAACGCTTGTATGAGAAATTGAATTGGGAAAGGTCGCGCGCCGCAATTGTGAATTCCGGCGGCGAAGATGAAGTTTGTTCCATTGAATTGAACGGATGATTTTTGATGAGTCCGCCGGGATGGCCAAGAATCGCGTCCATCAAAAAATCTTCCAGCTCTTTCCGCGGGATTTGCCTGCGGCGTTCGTTGTATATCCGTGAAGCGAGTTGTAAAATTTGGTTTATGTTTTTTTTGGTTTTTGCGGATATAAACACAACCGGCGCCCACGGTAAAAATTCAAAATTTGCTTTGATGCGCCGCAAATATTTTTCCTCGTCCTCTTTTGATTCGAATAAATCGGTTTTATTGACTGCGATTATAAGCCCTTTTTTCTCGGATATGATTTCGCCGGCGATAGCCGTGTCTTGATGCGCGACTTGTTCGGATCCATCCAGTAAAAGTACCGCTATATCGCTTCTTTCCAAACTGCTGAGCCCGCGTAAAACACTAAGCTTCTCCATAAAATGCTTGCGTTTTCCCGGCCGTCTGATTCCAGCCGTATCGATCAATGTGTATTTTTGGCCGCCGTAATCCAAATTTATATCAATTGAATCACGGGTTGTGCCCGGAATCTCGGAAACAATTATTCTTTTCTCGCCGACAAAAGCGTTTGCAAGCGAAGATTTTCCCGTGTTTGGTCTGCCGATTATCGCGATATTGATGCGGTTTTCGTTTAGCGTTTTTTCGTACGGTTTGATTTTTTTCGATTTGAAAATTTGCAGGATTTTTTCTTCAAGATCATCAACGCCGCGACCGTGGATTGCGGAAATTTGAATGGGTTCAGAAAAACCGAGTTTGTAATATTCCGCTAGATTTTCCGCGAATTTTCCTGAATCGGATTTGTTTACCGCAAGAATTACGCTTTTGTTTGATTTTCGCAAAACTTCCGCGGCGGTTAAATCATCCGAGGTTGAAGGCGAGCTTCCGTCAACGAGAAAAATAATAACATCCGCTTCTTTAATTGCGAGTTCGGCCTGATCTTTCACCGCGTTTTCAATGTTGTTTTTGCTTCCGTACTGCATTCCGCCCGTATCGACAAAAAGCGCTTTATAATCCCCTATTTCGCCGAATTGGCAAATGCGGTCCCGCGTTGTGCCCGCGATTTTGGAAATGATTGCAACGCGCTTGCCAACCAGTTTGTTGAAAAGCGTTGATTTACCTGTGTTGGGTCTGCCGATGATTGCGATAACAGGAATCATTGCCGGTTGTTATATATGCGCATTTCATTCTACAGGTTTTTTTGCTAAAATAGAATTCAGCAAATAATCAACCCTCGCATGAATAAAAAAGTTTTGATATTGTCAGCAATTATGTTTTTTGTGTTTTTGATGCCGGGCGTGGCGTTGGCGGAGGATGCTTTACCTACAGCTACATCTTCGTGGGGAATATTGCCGTCTACAAATAAAACATATGAAAATTGTATAACAGAACTAGCAAAATCGCCGCCTAACAATTCAACAGAAGTTTTAGCATGCGCCATTAAAACCGGCAGGGTTCATTTAAGCATGCTTCCCTATTTTGTTGGCTACATTATAAAATTCCTCTTGGGCATTGCGGGTCTTATTTCCGTTTTGTTTATGGTGTACGGAGGTTATCAATGGGTTGTCGCTGGAATTTCCGAAAAACAAGACGCGGCCAAAAAAACAATTTGGCACGCGCTCATCGGGTTTGTCGTTGTTTTGGTTTCGTTCGCGGTTGTGAGTCTCGTTCAAACCATTGTTACAGGATGAGTGGCATGCGGCTCAAGAGTTTTCTCGATGAATTTTCCGAATTTCCCTACAAAATTTTCTATGGAGAATTTTTCCGCGTGTTTACGGATTTTTTGCGGATTGAATATCTTGTGCGTTTTTTCAAATCTGTATAATGCGGCTTCAAGCATTAACGCGTTTTGTTCCTCGAAAAACAGACCGGTTTCAGGTGTTATTGTTTCAAGGACTCCACCCGCTTTATACGCGATTACGGGAGTTCCGGATGCCATTGCTTCAAGAGGCGCAATGCCGAAATCCTCAATTTGCGGAAACACAAGAGCGCGAGCTTCCGCGTAAAGATGCGCCAATTTATCCTCCTCAACGCGGCCGAGAAATTCTATGTTTTTGTTCGCGCGGCCTTTTAATTTTGCGTATTCAACGCCTGTTCCGATTATTTTCAACGGATAGCCGAGATCATTGAAAACATCAACCAAAAGCGAGAATTTTTTGTAAGGCGTAAGGCGGCCGATTGCGAGATAATAATTTTTTTGCGCTCCGCTTATATAAAATTTATCCATATCAACAGAGGGATGGATGACTTCCGAATCGCGCTTGTAAAACTTTTTGATTTTATCTTTTATATAACGCGAATTCGCGATGTAATAATCGGGGCGCGCGGCGGCCAATTTATCCCAAATTCTTATTTTGTGCAGAAATTTTCCTCCGATTTTTTTAAGAATCGAGCTCATTTCATACTCTTTTATGTATTCCGGCGCATTATCCCAAGCATAACGCATCGGCGAATGGCAGTAGCAAATATGAGTCGTGTTTGGTTTTGTGATAATTCCTTTCGCGCAGGAATGACAGCTTGAAATCACAATGTCAAAATCGCTGAAATCAAAAGTTTCAAAAATATGCGGCATAAAAGGAAGCAAAAATCTGTGATTTTGAGCCGCAAAAGGAATATTCTGGAGATATGAAGTTATTATTGCGGCGTCCGCAAATTCCGTTAAATTTTCATCAAAAATGGAAGTGTAAATGGGCGCGTTTGGGAACATTCCGTGAAGTACATAAATAACTCTTTCCGCTCCCCCTCGTGAAGTTAACCAGTCGCAAACTATGGCGATTTTCGGTTGCATAAAATAATTATAGCAAAACGCGCGTTGGTGTTCTATCACGTCTTGAGCTTGTATGTGGATTCAGCTGTTTTTTTGGCTTTTTCCTCTTGTTTGAATTTTTGAAAAGTTTCGGTATTTTTAAAATTTTGAGCGATCGTTTGAGGTTTATAATTCATCAAAATACTTTTATCTTCCAATTTTTTATCCGGAAACAATGTTTGCAAAATCTTTCCGCTTGCGGTGTTTCCTTCAACATAATCAAGAGCTTTTTCTTTGAATATTTTTATAACCGGATTTCCCGGATCGCGCTCCAGCAATCTTTGACAGACGTGAATTACATCCACATACCGTTTGTCGTTGAGCCACATGCCAAGAAGCTCCATAACAACGTCTTCATCTTTTTTGGCCATTGTTGAAACTTGTCCTGTTGCAAGATCCGCCGTAAGCACAAGGCTGCCGGCTTTTCTTTTCAATAAAAGCAAAGTGTATGCGTAAATTCCTATAATCAATAGAATCGCGAACACCAGGGTTGGCCTGAAAATTTCCGAAAACTGAACACTCGTATTGAATATTCCGTGCAATGCCATTGATATCATGAGGCCTTGGATAATCAATTGATCGCGAAAAGTTTCCGAGCTACAAAGTCCGAAAAGTTTCCGCAAGATGTTTGCGAACACGAGTTTTTTACCTTCGACGGCTCCAACGCGCTTGAATGTAATCGCGAATTTGCTTGTTCCGTAGTAATAGCCGAATATGCCGGAAAACGCCATGTGTCCGGCCGCGGTGAATAAAATTCTGAATATATAAGTGCTCATAAAAGCTCCGCTCCCCCATGCGTTTTTGAAATATAAAATATTCTCGGCGAAAGAAAAACCCAAACCCGCGACGATGCTGTATTTAATCGATTCGTTTATTGTATGGATTATCAAATATTTTTTATCCGCTGACCGCAGAATCCATTGTTTGCAAATTTCTTCCAGCATCGCGAAGAAAAAATAAGCAGGAATGAGATAATATAATTTCCAAGATTCTTCGGCTACGGCCAAAAAGTTCAGCGCGTTCCATTTGTTCATGAATTCCAGAGCAACCTTTAGAGCCGGGCCGATTGCGTTGTCCATTACGAGTTGAATCCAGTTGTTGTAATTTAAAAACGAGAGCGATTGATTGGCGGCGAAAAAATTTGTTATTGATTTGTTGTATAAATCAATAGTTTCCGGCGGCGTTGTCCACAAATATTGAAGAGCAAACATCGGTATAACAGCCATCACTCCTCCGAAAAATATCAAGCCCATTACTTTTTTATTGACTTTATCGCTCTTGAACATCAAAACCAGCCATATTATGGCCGGTATCAATGAAAGTAAGCCGAATATAATTATTGACGGGTTGTCATTCATGACGCTTTTTGTTCGTTCAAAATTGCGAATTTAGCTTCTTCCACGGTTTGGAACATCGGAATTAATTGCGTAAGACCTACGACGTTTAAAATATCAGCGATGTTTTGTCTTGCTTTCACAATCACAATTTTGCCGTTTGTCCCTGAAACTTTGCCGTACCAATCGGTTAAATAGCCGATTGATTTGCTGTTCATGTACTCGAGGTTTTCCAGATTTAAAATCAGATTCAGATTTTGCGGCGTTGCGGCAATGACTTCGTAAAGCTGTTTTGCTTTTTCATCAATATTGCTTTCATCAAGCTGGCCTGAAATCGTAACGAGTTTTATAACTTTATCCGGTTTATCGGATTGGATTTCTTCGATCGTGATGTTTGCTTCCGTCATATGGTTTTTGGTTAATATTTTTTCGCCTGTACGCATGATACGCGGCGTGTTTATTAAATTATTGTAAAATTATTGTTTTTGGATTTGCTTGCGCGGATACCGTCGACATATCCCCTTCCGGTAATTTATCCAGGTTTTTTCTTGCTATTACTCTTATTCCTCCTCCATTGATATCTTCAAAAAGCAGTTCGTCAGTCCAGTTTGCGACTATTTTGCTAAGCCCCCTGCCTCTGATTTCTTTGTTCACGAATGTAGGCTGTTTGCGTTCTTCCACTAAGGCGGCGAGCGCTTTTGCGGTTATTTTATTTTTGCCGGTTCCCGCGTCTTCAACTGAAATTTCAAGGCTTTTTCCATCATACACAAGGGTGAGTTTTATTTCTTTCCCGGGCTCCGATCCAAACTCAATTGCGTTGTTGCAAAGCTCATCCACGATAGACTGAAATCTATATGCCCACAATTCATTGAAATGCGTAACGTTTTTAATGAAATTCAACGTAAAATCACGCACTCCCGACATAAAATACGCCTGAGTTGGCAAAGCGAGCGAGATTTTCACTGGCTGTTGATTCTGTGAGGGCATTTTTTGTTTTTACGCTTTATAGAATTATATCAGAAAATTCACTTGTTGTAAACAGAGAAATGGTCGGTAATTATCCAGAACAACGTGAGGGTATAGTGAAAAAGAGCTATCTTATCACA
>CAZNCD010000016.1:0-11686 GCA_964571575.1 uncultured Candidatus Peribacteria bacterium | reverse complement strand
TCATTTGAGTTTTGGTTAAAAATTAGGTTTGGGGAGCATTATAATGCGTCTGTAGAATTTGTCAAGGTCAAAAATCTTCTCGAATTTCCAATATACTTATGATAGAGTTTCTTCGTATGTTTACTGGAATAATCCGCAAAATCGGCATTGTTTCCAAAGTCAAAAAATCCGGCCAAAATCGCATTTTAAAAATCAAGTCAGATATAAAATACAAAGCCGGAGATTCAATCTCAATAAACGGAGTTTGCGCGACTGTTTTTAAAAAATCCATCGAATCGTTTTTCGTTGAACTAATGCCTGAAACATTAAAAAGAACAAATCTCGGCGCGCTAAAAACGGGCAACAAATTGAACCTCGAACAATCGCTGAAGTTCGGTGATAAAATTGACGGCCATTTTGTGCTTGGTCATATTGACGGAACAGGAATCGTAAAATCAATTTCAGGCGCAAAAAACCACAAAGTCATAAAAATCCGGGCGCCGCGCCCGCTTCGCAAATTTATCGTATTTAAAGGTTCAATCTCAATAAACGGCGTCAGCTTGACGATTTCCAAAGCGCGTGGAACAACTTTTGAAGTTTCACTCATCCCCTACACTCTTAAAAACACAAATCTTGGCGATTTAAAAATTAACGATAAAGTAAATATAGAAATAGACACACTCGCTCGTTATGGGAAAATATAAATTAAACATTCCGCTCAAAGATAATTTCGCGAAAACAAAAATCGCGGTGATAGTTCCGTATTTTAATGAAGATATCGGACTAAAACTTTATCGAAAAACCGCCGCGGAATTAACTCGCTGCGGCGTCAAAAAACAAAATATCGCTCTTGTACGCGTTCCCGGCAGTCTTGAAATACCACTCGCCGCATCCCGCATCGCTCAAAAAAAATCGCACAACGCAATAATAGCTCTTGGAGTTGTGATAAAAGGAGAAACAGATCATTTTAAACATGTAAGTCGAGAAACATACAACGGCATAATGAAAATTTCCTTGAAATATGGTATACCGATAGTGGCGGGCGTATTGACGGTGAATAACAAAAAACAAGTAATCGAAAGGATTGAAAAAGGCGCGGACTTCGCAAGAAACGCATTATTTATGAGCAAATTATAAATAATTTCAATATATGAAACTCCGCACATTAAAAGATCTAAAAAACATCAAGGGAAAACGCGTACTCGTACGCGTGGATTTCAACGCGCCGGTGGACTCCAAGGGAAGAGTAACCGAAGATTCAAGAATCAGAAAAGCTTTGCCGACAATTAAATATTTGCACGACAAAGGCGCGAAATTGATTTTGATGAGCCACTACGGAAGACCGGAAGGCCGCGTCGTTGACGAATTCAGACTTGATCCGATTGCTCCGGTTTTATCAAAGTTCATGCACAAAAGAATCAAAAAACTCGATGATTGCATAGGACCGCATGTTATGAAAGAAATTAAAAACATGAAAGACGGAGATATCGTACTTTTGGAAAATACTCGTTTTTATCCGGGTGAAGAAGAAAACGCTCCAAGTTTCGCAAAAAGCCTCGCTGCACTCGGAGAAATTTTTGTGAACGACGGATTTGGGGTTTTACACAGAGCTCACGCTTCAACTGCCGGAATCGCAAAATATCTTCCGGCGTACAGCGGCCATCTCGTTGAAAATGAAATTAACATTTTATCCCATCTGTTGGCCAAACCAAAAAGACCATATACAATAATATTCGGAGGCGCAAAAATAAAAGACAAAATAGGTCTAATCAAAAAATTTATAGCCAAGGCGGATTACATTCTCGTTGGCGGAGGAATAGCAAACACATTTCTTGCGGCGGCCGGATACAATGTCGGTCAATCTCTTTATGAACCAGGCAAGATCAAAACCGCTCAGAACATAATGCTTGGAGCGGAAAAATCAAAAGCGAAATTTCTTTTGCCCGAAGATGTTGTTGTCGCGACAATCCCGAGCGATAAAGCGATTACAATGGATATTCCCGTTGAAGATGTCGAAGGAGATATGAAAATCTTTGATATCGGCAAAAAAACAATCGCCAAATATCGCAAAATCATCGAAAAATCAAAAACGATTTTCTGGAACGGTCCGGTTGGTCTTTATGAATACAAACCGTTCGGGAAAGGAACGCAATCAATCGCTTCCGCAATAGCAAAAAACAAAGGGATAACGATAATAGGCGGGGGAGACTCCGTCGACGCTTTAAAACGCTTTAAATTCAACGAAAAACACTTCACGCACATTTCAACCGGCGGCGGGACTTCATTGGAATTTCTTGAAGGAAAAGAACTTCCCGGAATAAAAGCTCTGGTTGAAGTATGAAGCGTAGCGGACTTATACCTGTAGTTTTTTGACCCGCACTCTAACGTTTCACCGCAAACTGAATTCGCAAATTTTTTCTTCCACAAAATCTTTTTGCTTGGCGAATTTCTCACGCGAAATCTTTATTATTTTTTCGCGAGAATTTTGCATGTGCGAATCAACCGGAGGCAAAGTTTTTATCGAGAAAGGTTTTGAAGGCATACCATCCATCAAAAGTTTTATGTAAGCCTTATATTTACTCAAAAAAACAGGGTCTTCCGCTATTAAAACGCTTCCGAGCTGCAAAGCGATAAACTCCGCATCGTCATAACCGACTTGAAAAGAAATTATGGTACCGGTATTCCCAAAAATCGCATCGCGGGTTTTCTCATACATTTGCGCAATATATTGATTCGCAATGGTCAAACACAATCTATATTTACGCGCTTCGGATAAAATATCCGCAAAAGAATCCGTGGCGAAATTCTGGAATTCGTCTATATATAAATAAAAATCACGACGGGTTTTTTCCGGCGTGTCCGCGCGGCTCATGGCATCGATATAAAATTTTGTTATCAGCATCGCACCAAGCAAAGCGCAGTTATCCTCACCTATCTTGCCTTTTGATAAATTGACGATAACAATTTTACCTGTATCCATCATAAACCTAAAATCAATCTTTGTTTTCGGCTGGCATAAAATATTTCTGATTATGGGATTGGACAAAAACTGTCCGACTTTATTTAAAATCGGCGCCACTACCTCTGTACGTTTCGAAGGAGATAATTTTTCAAATTCGTAAATCCAAAAATTTTTCAGGACAGGATCTTTTATCGCGGCAACAATAGCGCGCCTAAATTCATCATTCTGCAAAATTTTGATGATCCAAAGCAAAGTTGAATTATCAACTTCTATAAGCGTTAAAATCGTATTGCGTAAAATATATTCAAGACGCGGACCCCAACTCTCGCCGTATATTTTTTTAAAAACGCCGATAATCCCGGAGGCAACAATGCTATGCGACAAACTTTTACATTCAAATATATTAAATCCAATCGGAAAATCTTTATCGGACGGATCAAACAAAATTACGTCGTTTATTCTATGCGATGGAATAAATTCCAAAATTCTATCGGACAAATCGCCATGCGGATCAATAAGACCGACTCCGTTTCCGGATGATATATCGGAAAAAATCATATTCTCAATAAGCGTCGATTTACCCATGCCGGTTTTACCTAAAATATAAACATGTCTGCGTCTGTCAGAAGGTAAAATGATAACTTCTTCTTCAGTATCGCGATAATCGGTTTTGCCCAAAACAATCGCGCCAGCTAAAGTTTTTAACTCATTCGGAGGCGCAAGTTTTTTATAGCCTACCGCAGAAACACCATTGGTTTCGCTCATTCCAATCGGTAAATGCCAAATCGTGGCAAGCTCCTCCGTATTTAAAACAAACTCGCAGTTCTTGCGCGATATCTCAAAATTATTTAAATAAGGCAAATTGAATTGGTAAAAAGAAGAAACAATTTGATTTGTAAAAACCGGCTCGCAAAAAATATTTATACTGACTTTAAATAATGGCTTACTTATCTTGTCAACTGCCGCATCAGCTTTACTTTCGCGCTCATGAATACGGGATGTTTTTTCCTCAATCGCGTCTCTACTGTCTCGCGATTTCAACGCAGCCAAATTCCCGATAACCCAAAAAACAAAATAAAGCGGGAAAAATAAGAATTTATAAATTAATTTCCGCGTGCAAAAAATATTTATAAAAGCTTCGGCTACAGTATCAAAATTCATCAAAGCGTTTGAGGCATAAATATGCAAACATTTAAGGTACTTTTTACGCCATTTGTCAGGCAAGGGCCGTAAATCAATCCGGATATGGCTTTTGCGGGATTTGCTTAAAGAAGAAACGATGGAAGCAATCGGATCAACATAAACGCGGTTAATCCTGTCCTCAAACTGAGGATAACGCTTCAACGGAAATATATCCGTAAAATCGAGCCGCAAACCAACGCGCGCCAAATCATCGCCGGGAAAATCAAAATCCGCATCCGATTCGCTTATTTCGGAGTCCGGATATTGCGCGTAAATTTGCGATTCAACAAAACTTTTAAGCGACACGGGGACATTCACGAAAAATATGATTTTGCCATCATCTTTACCGGCGCCATAATTCGCAATTCCAAAGCTCACCATGCTTTCCGGCGAAATTGAATGTAAAGTCGCAAAAATTTGTTCCGCGCAAATTGGTCCGGCTTCGTTATTTTTTGGGATATCTATGCGTAAAAATTTCCGTCCGGTGTCAAAAACGCAACCGCTGTCGCAACCATCACGCCGCAACCGTTTGTGTAAGATTTTTTTAATTTTTTTGTATGAAAAATTTAATGCGATTGATGTGACGGCGTATATAATATAAAAAATCAAAACGCCAAAACCGATATCAATCGCTTTCACTGTTTATTTTGTCTAAATATGTTTGTAGTAAAATAGCCGCAGCGATGGAATCTTTCTCGCTCCGCTGTCGCTTTTCTTTTATACCAACGGATTTTAAAACCTTACCCGCCTGCACGCTTGTAAACCTTTCGTCTTCAAATAAAATATCGGAATCGGTTTTCCTTTTCAGTAATTTGCCAAATTCCTCAATTTTGGCCATCATATCCCCTCTTTGTTTATTCAAACCAATCGGTTTTCCAAAAACAATTTTAAAAATCTCATATTTTTTGCAAATTTCACAAAAATCCGCGACAGCATTTCCAAGACCTTTATTTTCAACAAATCCAACGGGAAGCGCGATAACGCAATCAAAATCGCTCACGGCAAAACCGATTCGCTTTGTACCAAAATCTATGCCGAGTATTCGTCCTTTTTGCATTTAAAATTGTGTGGTATCTTGAGCTTTAACTTCAACTTTTACTTCCGCTGTTACGCCTTCGGCAAGAGCAACCGGAACGTTGAATTTACCAACGGCTTTAATATGCTCCTTAAGTAAAATTTGTGCTTCTGCAACCTCCACGTTAACCTCTTCTTTTATCGCTTTTGTGATATCTTTTTGAGAAATTGACCCGTAAAGTTTACCTTTTGCAGAAGCCTTTTTCTCGAATGTCAAAACAACTTTCTCAAGCCTGTTTTTAACCTCCATGGCTTGTTTTTTCGTTTCTTCAAATTCAATTAATCTTTTTTTCGTAAGATCTTCGGCGATTTTTTTGCGTGCCGGGGTTACAAGGACGGCAAGCGTATGCGGATAAAGATAATTTCGAAAATAACCATCTTTAACGCGTTTAAGCTCGCCTCTTTTACCCAGTTTTGATACATCTTTAAGTAATATTATCTCCATATTTGTTGTTTTTATTAAGTTGTTTCCGCCTACGGCGGATTATTTTATATTGCGCGGACAAATCCGCTCCGCGGAGGATCCGCGCGTACCATAAATAAATAGCGTAAAATCAGCCTATTGTAAAGGCCAAATTGTTAAAAAATAGTTAAAATAAAGTTAAACTTTTGGGGACCAGGCCCCAAAAGCGACCAAAAGCGATAAAAAACTATAAAACCCAATCGCTTATATTCCAAAACCTATCCGCGCTGTAAACAAAATTCGTCATCCCTCCGTTTTTGAATTTTGAATCAGTCACATAATAATATAAAGGCCTATAAAGAAAAATAACCGGAGCGTCTTCTCTAAAATAGTTCACTATTTGCGTAAGTCTCTGCGCTCTTTTATCTTTACCGAACAAAATTTTCATATCTTCTATCAATTTATCAACGCTGTAATTGGTGTAATTTGAAAAATTCAGCCCGCCCGAAGTATTTTGATTACTCGCAGCCTGGGTTGAATACCAAAATGAAAACGGATCCATATTGTAAGAAAAACTTTCGCCGACAACAACTGCGCCGTAATCATTGTTTTTCACGGCCTCATTAAATTGATCCTGCGGAAGAAAATCAATTTCGGTTTTTACGCCTATAGCCTCCCATTTTTTGGAAATATAATCCGCGGCTTTTTTAGCCTCCTCCTCCATCACGGATTTCGGTTGATATTGCAAAAGCAGCAATGGGATATTAAGCTCCAAACCTTGTTTGTTTTTCCTGTATTTATTATTTTTATCGCGAATTTTATAATCTTTGGCATCAAGCAAACTTTCGATTTTCGCAATATCATATTTAAAAAGCTTATCCTTAAAAGTTGTCTCAAAAAATCCGACACCCACGGCCTCGCGGTCTTTCAACATTCCGGCAAGTTCATTTATATTAATGGATTTTGCCAAAGCTATTCTAATATCTCTATCTTTCAAAGATTCATGATTGGTGTTCAAAAACAACGCGGTATATTGAGGAAACGCATAAGAAACCATCTTTATCAATTCATTACTCCTTAAATCATCCGCAAAATCCGATGTTACTTTTGGAATCGCGTCGATATTGGATATATTTTTAATTAAAGTATCGCTGCTTAAATAAACCAAAAATTCAACGGTAGTAATTCCCGGCTGTTTGCCGTAATAATCGTCAAATTTTTTAAGAATGATTTTGGCGCCGTCCGAAGTAATATTATAAGATTTAAATTCAAACGGACCGGTGCCAACTGGTTTTTTGTTGAAATCCGCGTTTATTATGTTATCAACCTGCGTATTTTTTAATATATGATAAGGTAAAATTCCAATTGTCATATCGGAAATAAAATATGAATTCGGTTCATTCAACTTAAAAGCAATAGTTCGATCATCTTTTTTCTCAATTGAAACTTTGCTGAAATTGGAGCGTAAAATCGAATTTTGAAAATCTTCCGATTGTATTACATCGTGAAAAGTGTAATAAACATCCTGCGCCGTAAAATCCTCACCGTCATGCCATTTAACGCCTTCTTTTATGATGAAAGTATAAGTTATACCATCATCGGAAACCGTATAATCAGCCAAATCCGGCCTAAAATCCTGCGTATCCGGATAATATTTAACCAAACCGGAAAAAACCAGACGCGTAATATCTCTATCAATATCGTTTAAATCGGAAAAAAGCGGGTTAGGCGAAATAACCTTGCCAACAGCGCCTTCTATATAAACATCTTCCGAACCCGGACCGTATGAAGGAATTAATATATTTAAAAGCGCGTAAACAAAAAATACGGCAAAAATAACGGTTAACGCAATTTCCGTAATTGAATACGACTTCAGAGTTTGAATCAACCCCAAAATTATTTTTCGTATCATTTTATACAAATAAAATTACTACCGAAAGTCCAGCAAATAAAATCCCGAGAACAATTGTGGCTATGAAAAGGACTTTCTCGGCTCCCCTTTTTGTGTGATATGTTGAACCGGTTCCTCCAAATGTTATTCCAAGCGCAGCGCCTCTTTGCTGCGACAAAATTGAAAGAATAAGAAGAATTGAAACAATGATATGAGCGATTGATAAAAATGTCTTCATGTTTTCTATTCGTTATTTTTAAATATAAAATGGCCTATCCAGTTGGTAACGCCAAATACAAGCGAAGCCCAGACATAAGAATCACGCTGGACGATCGCAAATGTCACATCTTGAAAATGAGCGATCTCGATCACGTATTTAACAAGCCACAAAATAAACGCGTTCAGAACAATCATAAAAATTCCGGCTGTCAAAAAAATCAGCGGCAAAGAAAGCAGTTTTAAAAACGGCTTAACAATCGTATTAAGTATGCCGAAAATCAAACCCGCAATCAGAAAAAACTTCCAACCGCCCGTATAAGAAATATCTTTAATGATCAAAGTTGTCGCGTAGAGCGCGAGTCCGTTGAGTAAAACTGTAATAATGGCTTTTCTAAACATATTTATTTTCTTACACCTATTTTAACGCTTTTCCCGTCCAAATCAACCGTCTCTTCGATATCCCACTCAAAATCCCCTTTATCTTGAAGTTCAATCGCCAGTGTTTCACGTTTTATATAATCCGCAAAATCCAAAACAGCCTGTTTTATTTCCGCATCCGCACAATTAACAAAAACATAAATTTTGTCGGATAAATTATAACCGGCCTTTTTGCGCATTTCCTGAATGGATCTCACGATTTCGCGGCTGTAACCTTCTCTCGCAAGCTCAGGCGTAATACGCGAATCAAGAAGCGCCGTAATTCCGTCAGCGCTTTCAACATTGAGCTCGCCGCTGCCAACATAGCCGATTACAAATTCTTCCGGTTCGAGCGTGAATCCGGCTGCGCGCAATTTTCCATTCGCAATTTCAATTTCAAACTCGCCGCCCTTGCACGCGTTTATGATTTTTTGCGTGTCCGCGCCGTATTTCGGACCTATAATCCGCAGATTGATTGTAACGACTTGTTTAATATCATCACCCATCTCGGATATAAATTCGAGCGTTTTGACATTCAATTCGTCCAAGATAATATCTTCATACATTGCAACAAGTTTTGCGTTCATTGAGTTAGGAAGCGCGATTTGGATTTTTGACATGGGCTGTCTTACCTTGATGCTGGATTTGAAGCGCGCAGCCAAACCAAGATTCACAATTGCACGAACGATTTTCATTTGTTCGCTTAAAGGCTTGTCAATCAATTTTTTATCGGCTTTCGGCCAGTCTTCAAGATGGACGGATTCTTTGGCGCTAGATTTTGCTTTCGTCTCCGCGTCGGCCCCCACACCAACCACGCCGCCTACCAAATTTCTGTAGATTTCGTCCGCTAAAAACGGCGTTATCGGAGCGATTAATTTTGATAAAGTTATAAGAACCGTATAAAGGGTTTGATACGCCTCAAGTTTATCCGCGTCGTTTTCGGATTTCCAAAATCTTCTTCTGCTGCGCCTCACATACCAGTTGGACAAATTATCCACAAAATCCATCATGGGCCTACAGCCTTTCATTAAATTATAATCATCAAAAGCATCCGTCACTTCCGCAATCAATAAATTCAGTTCGGATAAAATCCATTTATCAAGAAGATTTTGGGGGGTGCCGCTCGATTTTTCCGGCACCCATTTATCAATATTCGCATACATCACAAAAAACGAATAAGTATTCCAAAGCGTAAGCAAAAATTGTTTTAAAATCTCATCGACATGGCGCTCTGAAAAACGCACGTCTTCGGCCAAAGTCGCGTTTGAACTCAAGAGAAAAAACCGCAAAGCATCAACGCCTTTATTTTCAAAAATTTCGTGCGGGTCCGGATAATTTTTCTTGCGTTTTGACAATTTTTCGCCGTCGGAAGCAAGCAAAATTCCGTTCACGACTACATTTTTAAACGCCGGAGAATCAAACAAAATTCCGGCCAGAATATGCAAAGTGTAAAACCATCCGCGTGTTTGATCCAAACCTTCCGCGATGAAATGCGCAGGGAAATTATTTTCAAATTCTTCCTTGTTCTCAAAAGGATAATGAAGCTGCGCATAAGGCATTGCGCCGCTTTCAAACCAGCAATCCAGCACTTCGGAAATGCGCTTGGCGGATTTTCCGCACTTTGAACATTTAATTTCAATTTCATCAATATACGGCTTATGCAAATCCACTTTATTGTTCTTCATCGGCGTTTTTCCGCCTGACAAATTTTTCAATTCTTCGATTGATCCAACGCAGATTTTTTCACCGCACCCACACTCCCAAACCGGTATGGGACAACCCCAATAACGGTTTCTGGAAATAGCCCAATCGCGCGCATCTTCAAGCCATTTTCCAAATCTGCCCGGTCCGATATGCTCCGGCTGCCAGTGAATTTTTTTATTATTTTTTATAAGGTCCTTTTTGACATCTGTAACTCGGATAAAAAGCGAACGTGTCGCATAATTCAACAAAGGCGTGTCGCATCTCCAACAATGCGGATAACTGTGTTGAACATTCTCTTTTTTGAATAAAAGTCCGCGGCTTGCCAAATCATCCGTAATATTCAAATCCTGGCTTTTTGAAAATTTGCCCGCGAATTTGCCGACATCCTCTTTAAAGTTTCCGTCCATGGAAACATGCTGAAGCACCGGCAAATCTTTTTTTTGCGATAAAACATAGTCATCTTCACCAAAAGCCGGAGCGATATGGACAATACCTGTTCCCTCTTCCGTAGCGACAAAATCCGCTATCAAAATTCTATAAGCGTTTGAATATTGATTTTTGTAATAATCAAAAAGCGGTTCGTATCGCATTTCTTCAAGATCCTTCGCCTTAAACTCCGTTAAAACCCGATACGGCGCATCTTTAAATATTTTTTCAACAAGATTTTTCGCGCAAATATAAATTTCGCCCCCGTCCGCTTCGCTTCCGTCTCCGCTAAAGACAGCCGTATAAACAATCTTCGGCCCAACCGCAAGCGCCACATTTCCCGGAAGCGTCCATGGAGTTGTTGTCCAAGCCAAAACAGCAATTTTCGCATTATTTGTCAATTCTAATTTTCGCGCCAATTTCTCAACCGATTCTTTTTCCAAAAAGAATTTCAAAATAACTGATAGATCAACAACCTCTTTATATCCCTGCGTTACTTCAAAATTGCTAAGCGGCGTTTCACATCTCGGACAAATATGCATACTTTTGTAACCCTCATAAACCATTCCTTTATCCCAGATCTGCTTGAAAACCCACCAAATCGACTCCATGTACGGCGTATTGAGAGTGGCATAAGAATTCCCAAAATCAACCCAACGACCGATTCTTTTCAAAGTTTTTTCCCACTCATCCGTGTATTTAAAAACACTCGCGCGGCAATCATCATTAAATTTTGTTATTCCATATTCTTCAATTTGTTTGCGGCCGGAAATTTTTAATTCTTTTTCGATTTCATATTCGACAGGAAGTCCATGACAATCCCAACCGTTTGTGCGCGGGATATGATAACCTTTCATGGAAAAATACCTAACAACCGCGTCTTTCAAAACATTTGCCAAAATATGACCGTAATGCGGCAAACCGTTCGCAAAAGGAGGCCCATCAAAAAACACAAACTTTTTCTTACCTTCACGCTGTTTCACCGATTTTTCAAAAATCTTGTTATCTTCCCAAAACTTAAGCATTTTACGCTCCATTTCGGAAAAATTCTGCTTTTGATTTACCGGATTGAACATATCAAAATTTAGTTAAATTCGCTTGTATAAAATACAAGATATGGTGACAAAAATCAATTTTATGATTAAAATGGTGTGGTAAATTTTAAATATGCATCAACTAAGCATAGAAAGGGGCTTTGTTTTACCTGACAAATTCGTGCGCGAAGGACATTACAGACAAAGTATGGATATACCAACTTCAAGAGAAGAAGTGATGTCTATCAGAAAAAATGCGGCAGAAATGGCAAAACGAAAAAGGAAAATGGTTCGAATAAAGCATTATATAACTCAAAGAGTACGCAACGCTGTCACTGGAAAAGGTCCAAAAGCTTATAGCGCACTGAGAGCGCTGCGAGTTACGCCAGAAGAAA
>CAZNCD010000015.1:0-11843 GCA_964571575.1 uncultured Candidatus Peribacteria bacterium | reverse complement strand
ACAATCGACGAAATCGCGCACAAAACGGAAATACCAACGCAAGAAATAACGCCGATAATTTCAATTTTGGAAATACAAGGCCTTATCGAAAAATACAACGCGGGATATATTAAACATTAGTTACCCTGAACACCTCGTCCAAAGTTGTAAGTCCTCCCAAAACTTTCATCATCCCGTCTTCCTGCATTAAAATCATTCCTTTTTTTCGCGCGAGTTCCAAAATTTTTTGCGCCGGAATTTTATTCAAAATTGCCTCTTTTATTTCATCGTCGATATCAATAATTTCCGCGATTACAACACGGCCGCTATATCCCGTTTTGCTGCATTTTTCACATCCGACCGGCGCAAATAATTCTGTTGGCATTTCAATTTTTGCATCCGGTTTGATTTTTGCAATTTCAGCCAATACTTTTGATATTGTTTCTTTATTTGAATCCGTCAGCGGTTTTTTAACGGCGCAATCTTTGCATAATCTGCGCGCCAATCTTTGCGCCACAATCGTATGCAGACTCGGCGCAATAATAAATTCCGGCAACCCCATATTCACCAGGCGCGGAATCGCTTCAATCGCGCTATTTGTATGTAATGTGCTCAACAGCACATGACCCGTTAAAGCGGCCTGCGCCGCGGTGCTTGCGGTATCAAGATCACGTATTTCACCGATCATCACCACATCCGGATCTTGACGCAAAATCGAACGCAAACCGTCGCCAAAATCATAACCGCGTTTTATATTTATCTGACTTTGTGAAACACCATCAATATGATATTCAATCGGATCTTCAAGTGTGATGATTTTTGCCTCCGGCTTATTGTATTTCGTCAGCACTGAATACAAAGTCGTTGTTTTACCGGAACCCGTGGGACCGCAAACAAGCGCCATTCCGTATGACAGCGTTGTCAAACGTCGCATTTTTTCCAAATAATCTCCTTCGAATCCAAGTTCCTCAAAAGTGTCGAAATGTTTTCCGCTGTCGAGTAATCTGCACACAAAACTTTCACCGAATTCAGTTGGAATCGCGCTTGCACGAACATCAACTTTCCGCTCGTTAATCACAAAACTGTAACGTCCGTCCTGCGGCACGTTTGTAATATTAAGTTTCATTCCACAACGATATTTCAATTGATTCACCATGTTTGCGAATATCGCATTATTAATCGTAAAAATAACATGCAAAACTCCGTCGATTCTAAATCTGACACGCGTTTCTTTTTCGCTCGGTTCGTAATGTATATCACTCGCTCGAGTTTTAATGGCGCCGACTTCAACGATATTTAACGCTTCTTCGGATGTTACTTTTCCGACTTTTTCTTTTAAATCAGCCAAGACAGCAAGTTCTTTTTCATACGCTTGCCGCTCTTCTTCAACTTTCGTGACAATTTCTTTTTCAACAAATTTTTTATGAAATTCATATAATTTTAACGCTTCTTTAAATTGTTCTTCCGAAGTCAACGCCGCATGAATAACAAATCCCTGTGCGGTTAAATCTTCAAGCAGTTTTTTCGTTTCCGCTTTTTCCGGGTCCGTGACGGCGACACGCAAATCTTTTCCAATTCTAAAAAACGGCATAACTATCGCGCTTTTCGCGGTCTCAAAATTCACCACCCTCAGCAAATCCGGGTTTATCGGAGTTTTCGCTATTTCAACATATTCAAGTCCAAGCCGTTTTGCTTTATCGCGAATTGTTTTTTCTTTGAATTCCTGATTTATAGAAGTTAAAGCATCGAACATGCCGGGATCTGTTCCAATCCCCGGCTCATTCCCAACCAAAATTTGAGGTTTTTTAACAATCTGCGGTGGCGCCGCTCCGCCGGCGTTAACCGGATCTTGTGGTTTCACTCCGCCATCAGCCATTTTATTTTGTTTTATAGGCGCGACCTCGCCAACTGCCGTAAAAGGTCAACATTCGCCGGCCGCGCCATTTTTTATATTTATCAAAATATTATACCACAAAAAATGCATTGAGGGAAGCTTAAAATCAAGTCACAATCAAAAATACGAATCCGATCCATCAAGTACAGCTTTATTTTACCCCCTTCACCGCATCCGCAATCTTTTTTGCCGCCTCTCCGTCGATTCCTTCAACGCTCATCAAATCTTTTTCGCCCAAACCTTTCAATTGTTCAACAAGGGTCAAATTCGCGATTGTCAATTTTTCAACAATCGCCGCATCAAGTCCCAAATCGCTGACATTCGCGACGACAGGTTTTTCTTCACTCTCGGTTTTAGGCGTAATCTCCGCAATATCTTTAATGTCGATTTCAAGTCCAACCAGTTCGCTCGCGAGCTTCACGTTTTGCCCTTGTTTCCCGATCGCGAGCGGTCTCTGATCAGTTGCCACGTAAACCGTCGCGCGTTTTTCCGTTTCGCCGATAATAATTTGTGAAATTTTCGCCGGGGCAAGCGCAGCCTTAATGTAAGGTTCCGTATCCGCCGACCATAAAATAATATCAAGCCTTTCGCCATTCAAATCATATATAACGCTTTTTACGCGCACGCCTTTTTGTCCGACGCAAGAACCGATCGGATCGATTTTTGGGTCATTCGAAGCAACCGCGATTTTGCATCTCACTCCGGGATCGCGCGAAATCGCTTTTATTTCAACCAAACCGGATTTTATTTCAGGAACTTCCAATTCCATTAATTTTCGCACAAGATTCGGATGCGTTCTTGAAATCAACAGTTGCGGCCCTTTTGAAGTTTTGATAACCTTATCCAAATACAATTTTATTCTCTGGCCGTTATTATATTTTTCTCCCGGAATTTGCTGATCATACGGGAGCGGGGTTGTTATTTTTCCGTCAAGACTCAAATAAATATTATTGCCGTCAACTCTGTGGATAATCGCGTTGATCAATTCATTTTCGCGATCTTTGAATAGTTTATACATAAGTTCGCGCTCCGCTTCCTGCACTCTTTGTAGAATAACCTGTTTTGCGGATTGCGCCGCGATTCTTCCATAACCCGCCGGCGTCACATCAATCTTGATTTCATCATCGATCTTCGGATTTTTTTTATATTTTTTTGCTTGATCAATCGTGATTTCCAACTCCGGATTTTCAACTTTTTTCACAACTTTTTTAATGATGTAAACCGTGGCGTTTCCGGTGTTTTCGTCCAAATCAACATCGACATTTTGTTCTTTGTTGCCGTAATCTTTGCGGTACGCGGCGCGCAAAGCGGCTTTAATCATATCAATAACTTCCACGCGGTCGAGATTTTTTTCATCACACAATTGGTTAACGGCGGAAACGAATGGTGTTTGCATATTTTTAGCGATTAGGTATTTTGCCCGAAACGCTCGGAGCAGTCTGACGATGTCGTTTTGCGACAGCTTATTTTATACGCCTGTGTTCCGCTACGCGGAACGGCATGTTATAAAAAACGCAAGATTACAAATTAATCTTGCTTACACATTTATAATAAACGGGGTTTTGGCTATAGTCAAGCGGATGTACGGTTCCACCCATAATTGCGTTCCAAAGGAAATTAACGCCCTATGGAGTGCAATATGTATCTGAACTTATGCAACACATCCCCGAAACGCTTGCGACATTCCTATGGAATGACCGTCAAACTTTTTGCAAAACTCAAACATGGCCCTCCGGTATCCGGCGGGTCAAAAAATACAAGTTTAACTTTCACGGGCTTTTCCTCCGAGGAATTTTTCAGCGCAGTATAATCTTCACCCGTTATTTTAAACCATGTCCCGTCAAACATCGAGACCTTGTCGCACCCAAGTCCAAGCATCGGATATTTATCAACTCTGTTTATCGTATTGCCATTGTTAAACATTTTTTTGATCCAGTCCGTCAAGACCTTATCCGCATTTATAAGCGCAAAATAACCGATATCGTACGAATCATCAAAAAGTTTTTCTTTTTGAACAACTATATATCCGGTTGCTTCGGTTTCACCGTCAAGATAATAATCATATGCTTTGAGTTTGCTTTTTGGCGCCGCATCGGATTTTTCAGACTGCGCAACCGACTCGATTTTTGCCGCAAAGCCATCTGTTTTTACCGGCTCTTCTTTCTTTTCTTGCGTATCAGTTCTTTTGCCTTTAACTTTATCCAATTCCTCCGTCAGATTTTCCACTTGAGTTTCAAGCCCGGAAATTTTTTTAGCGTTTTCATCCTCCGACGATTTCACGGGCGTAAGACAGCCTGCGGTCAAAACAAGACCAAACAGCATCGCCGCCGCGCCGACCACAACAAAAATTTTTGATTTTTTCATAATTTATTGATTAAAAATTTTATCGATAACTTCATATATCGTATGCGCGTTAAATCCGCGCGAATTTAAAAACATTATTATTTTAGAACGTTTCTTTTCCTGCGGCAATTTGCCCAATTTCTCAAGTTTTTCACGCGCCAGACGCATCGCGGTTTCATCTTCATCAATCGGATTTTCCTCAAAATATTTTTCAACCATTTCACCGCAGATTCCTTTTTTTCTCAATTCAAAAGTTAAACCGCGTTTTCCTTTTGGCCTCAATTTCATTCTGCTTGAAATAAAATCCGCCACATATTCGTCGTCGTTTATATATTTTAGCTCAACAAGTCGGTTCAAAACTTTTGCCGCGGTGCCTTTACATTCTACGGCGCCGAAATTTTCCGCAAAATGTTGCGCGCATTTCCTTTTGAGCTTATCCGCCATTTCTTTATAAGTATAACGTCTGCGGCCAAGCAGAAAAAACGCGTAATTTATCAATTTTCCGTACAAAAGATTTTGCGTTTCAGCATCACGGTCCGCCGTCTCCGGCGCCTCCTCGGAAAGGAATTTAGCAATACTCCGCCGCGAAGCAACTTCGCTTCGCGTCATATCTCCGTGTTTAAAAAAGGCCGTCCGGCTGACGCCTTCCGGCCTGTCCGAAGACCCCTCACTTGTAATCCTCGGATTATGCGCAGAAGTTTTATCACGACGCCAATTGCGATTCAAGTGAAATTTTCTTTTTATGCTTGACATACAATATGGAGTTATTTTCTGCTTTACAGCAAACCGGAAAAGCGCCGCCGCGCAACTTGTATCCGTACCCTATTCTTCTTTCGGCACGCTTTCCGCCGCAACAACATTTCCCTTTTTCATTTCACTGAAAGTAAACCATATATCTTTCTCGAGTTCCTTCATAACTTTTGGATTCGAAGTCAAAAATGTGACAGAGTTATCGCGCCCCTGTCCGAGCTTGTGATCTTTGTAGCTGTAAATCGCTCCGGCTTTTCTTGCGATTCCGTATTTTGCGGCAAGATCAAGAATATCCGCGCCATAATTGATTCCCTTGCTGTAAATAATTTCAAATTCAGCCAGTCTGAAAGGAGGCGCTATTTTGTTTTTTACAACTTTAACACGCACGCGGATACCGGAAATTTCTTTACTTTTACCGGTTCCATGCTCAATTTTGCCGATATTTCTGATATCCATTCTTACGGACGCGTAAAATTTCAACGCGTTTCCGCCGGGAGTTGTTTCGGGATTACCAAACATAATTCCAATCCTCATTCTTATTTGATTGATGAAGATAACCGATGTTTTTGATTTTGATATTACGGCTGTAAGTTTGCGCAAAGCCTGGCTCATTAATCTGGCCTGCAAACCCATGTGGGCATCGCCCATGTCACCTTCAATCTCGGCTTTTGGAGTGAGAGCGGCAACGGAATCTATCACGATAATATCAACCGCATTTGAACGCACGAGCGTTTCCGTGATTTCAAGAGCTTGTTCTCCGCTGTCCGGCTGCGAAATCAAAAGCTCTTTTAAATTAACGCCGATTTTTTCCGCATAGATCGGGTCAAGCGCATGTTCCGCATCAATAAACGCGGCTTGTCCTCCGCGTTTTTGAGCTTCGGCAATAACATGTAAAGCCAATGTTGTTTTGCCGGAACTTTCCGGGCCGTAAATCTCGATCACTCTTCCGCGCGGAATTCCGCCGCCAAGAGCCATATCAAGAGAAATGGACCCGGTTGAAATTGTTTCAACGGGAATTCTTTTAGCTTCACCCATGCGCATAATCGCGCCTTTGCCAAAATTCTTTTCGATTTGGCTTAAAGCGAGTTCGATTGCTTTTTGTTTTTCATCGGACACGGTCGCAGGCCGCGCTTTTCCCGTATTCACCGCAGAATTATCGTCTGCAATCGCGCGCGCCGCACCCGTTTGTTTTAAAGATACGGCCGGGACCGCGCTTCCGGTTTGTTTTGGAGATTGATGTGTTGGCATAATTGTTTTGTTTAGAGAATAAAATTATAAACTTGTTTGTGTCTCTCAGTATAGGTGAGTATATGCTCACCTGTCAATAGCATTTTTTATTTGACGGATTTTTAAATAAATATCGACCTGTCTTCATCCAAATCGCCATTAAAAAATCACCTTCTTTTTAACAGACAGGGATTAAATTTTTCTAACAAAAATCTAAATTTTTTGGGACTGTTTCCGAAGCTCGGTTTCTAGGACTTGATCGCTGACACCGCTCCTTTCGCTTCCGGCTTTTTTTCTTTCTTTTTTTTCTCCTCCTCCACATGAAAATAATTCGCGATGCTTTTCTCCGTTCCAAAAGCCACATTTTTGGTCTTACATTCGCAGCATCTGTAAACAAATTTTCTGCCCGCGCGATCAACCTGCACGATTTTTTCGCAGTCTTTGCAATAAAAAACAATTCCATCCCAATTATCTTCAACTCTTATCATAGATTTTATAGATTCGGATATCTGGTGTCTTTATTTGTATCTTCGGCAACGGTTGGAATTTCTTGTCCAACGTTATGCGGTGCGGTTTGTCCATGTTCAACGCGAACCTCACCGTGCTTTCTCGTTTCTTCAATATCAATCAAAGGCTTATTTTCGCCTTTGAGATTTTCCCATTTGATTCCGTCTTTTTTATATTCAAAAATACCGCCAATCAACATCAAACCAACTCCGATAAAAGCGAAAACCATTCCAAATCTGAATTCTTTCAGCATTATATTAACGCCAAATTTCGCGTGAAAATAAACGGAATTAGCCAATACCAGTAAAAACAGATTAAATGCTCCGATAATAATATGCGCGACAGGCAAATCCAGACCAATTCGCGCTATGCGATTTTGCCATTGTTTTGAAGTTACGGATAACGTCGTGATAATTCCGAGCAAAAACATTATCACTCCGATGAGATAAAGAGGACCCGTGATACCCAAAAACATATCGCCGGTTTTAAACGCGTCCAAATCCTGATACCATGGTAAAAATACGCTTATAGCCATAATAATACCGCCAAGACCGACGAGTTTCGTGTCAAAAGACATCTCGGAAATCATTTGGGAAAGTTTTTTTGTAGGCATAATTTTATTGATTATATTTTTTCGCCCGTACGCCTTTCGGCGCGCCGTATTGAAATCCGCCTGCGGCGAATGTTCTGTTCGGCAACGGCGTGTTGGTTGATTTACGCTTAAATAGTACCGCAAAAACAGAAAAAGGCAAGGCGGGAGCAAAAACAGACTGCGGGGATGGTAGCAAGAAACAGCAAACGTGGATTGCATAAACTTACGCAACGATCGAGAGAGTGTAATTTTCAGATAATCGAAAATAAACGGGAATACTTTGATTGTTGCGATTGCAACCAAAGAAACTGCTGATTTTTGGGCGGAGAAAGTTCGCGAAATGAGCGTTCACACCCTTCAAACTTATGTGCGTGAATTCAAAAAAGCCGATTTGCAAGCCAGAATCAATGGTGATTTTCGGGACGTCCCGAAATGTTTACATCCTCAAGATTTATTCTTTGAAATAAATCTGCGCGTTGACCTGTATTTACCCCTCAATTGCGCACAAGCGGGGTTTAAGCTTTGTGCTAAAATTGCCTTATGAAAATTGCGGTTGATTTTCGGGAAGCGTCCCGCGCGCACAAAACAGGGAAAGGTTGGTATGCGTATAATTTGATGCGCGCAGTTCTTGAGCAGGACGCGCAAAACGAATATATTTTTTATGTAGACGATGATGCCGCGGTTGATAAAATTTCCGCGTCATTTGCGCCATTTGCGACAAATATCACTTGGCGCGTGATCAATAAAAAATCAATTTTCTGGCATCTCGCGGTTCTGCGCGGCTTAAAATCCGCGCCAGAAAACGTGCGTCCCGATTTATTTCTCGCGCTTACGAGTTTTATCATTCCGGCTCTCGCCCCGCGCAATATAAAAACAATAATTACGGTTCATGATTTAATTGCGTTTTTATTCCCGTCTCACAATCGCAAAGCGGTTATAGCGGAAAGGCTCACACTTGGCCATAGCCTTAAAAAAGCCGCCGCCATAATCGCGATTTCAGAAAACACAAAACAGGATTTGCTTTCGCGATTCAATCCTCCACAGGAAAAAATCACGATTATTTATCCGGCCGCATCGGATAATTTTAAAAAACTTTCACAAGAAGAAACAAATAATTTCCGCATCGAGCAAGATTTGCCGGATCGATTTATTCTCGGCGTCGGCACTCTTGAACCGCGAAAAAACTTCACAACATTAATAAAAGCGTTCGCGGCGATCGCAAAAGATTTTACGGATTTACGCCTTATTATAATCGGTCAAAAAGGGTGGAGATATAAAGAAATTTTCGAATCCGTGCGGCGCCGCAAATTGGAAAATAAAGTCATTTTTAAAGGCTATGCGAAAGAAAACGATCTTGTGAAATATTACAACGCGGCGGAAGCGTTTGTTTTTCCGTCTCTTTATGAAGGGTTTGGAATTCCGCCATTGGAAGCCATGAAATGCGGATGTCCGGTAATCGCGTCCAACGCCGCTTCAATGCCGGAAGTAATCGGCACCGCCGGTTTGCTTGTAGATCCAATGGATATTCGGGGCTTTGCGGAAGCCATAAAACAAGTTTTAACCGCTCCGCCGCAGGTGGAAGAATTAATAAAAAGGGGACTCGAACAATCGCAAAAATTTTCATACAAAACTTCCGCGGCGCGTTTGCTGCAAACATTCAAAAACATTTGAGAGTCTCCGAAAAACTATATTTGAGCCGCAAATTGCGGATTTTGGTTGCAAATTTTTCAGGTTTTCCCGCCGCGTCTTCATTTGATGCAACTTCGCCGGCCTTCAAGATTTCCGCTCGGAATTTGCAATTTTCGCTTTTAGACATGGTTTCCCAAAGATTCCTTTGATATAATTCGCTTGCAATGAGCATCAAAAACATAGGCATCGTCAGCAAACAGGAATTTTTGGATCGGGCGGATTTTATAAAAAATCTAAAATCGCTCATAAATGATTGCGGCTGCAAACTTGTTTACACAAACGAGCTTGCTGATAAAAAATTTCTCGCAAAATGCGATCTTGTGCTTACGCTCGGCGGCGACGGAACGGTTTTAAAAGTCGCTCGCGCGGTTGCATCGCTCACGCATAAACCATATCTTCTTGGCGTGCACATGGGCAAAATCGGATTCCTGGCGGAGACGACGCCGGAAGAGATAACAAGCGATCTCAAAAATTTTATATCCGGAAACTGCAAAAAAGACAGGCGCCGATTGCTCGAGGTGGAAATTCTCCGCGATTCCGGCGCCGACGCGCAAAACAAACAAATTTTCAAATCCTTTGCGCTCAACGACGCGGTTGTGAATCAGGGTCCGTTCGCGCGTTTGCTCACACTAAACGTTCAAGCTAATGAAAAACTGATAGCCGAATTCCGCGGCGATGGCGTTATCGTCGCGACAACAACCGGCTCAACCGGCCACAGTTTATCCGCAGGAGGATCAATAATTCATCCGCGCCTTCGCGCGTTTATAATCACCCCGATGATGCCCGCTTCTCTCTCAATGCGGCCGATAATCATTCCGGATACGCGCGTAATCAAAATTCAGCTTACAAAAAGAAAACCGCTCCAAACCGAAGTGCGCCTTACCGTTGACGGCCAAGATTCGCATCCGATTCAATACGGCGACATGGTAATCGTTAAGCGCACAAAAGCCATTGTCACATTTCTGCGCCGCAAAGAAACAAGTTTTTATTCCACGTTAAGGCAGAAGCTTAAATGGGGAGACTGACATCGTTTACGTTGTACTCGACCCTTTTACCCCTTTCTCTTTGATATTCGCCTGCGCAACCGCGAGTCTTGCAATCGGCACTCTATAAGGTGAACAGCTCACGTATGTCAATCCGATTTCATGGCAAAATTTCGCTGAATCCGGATCTCCGCCGTGTTCTCCGCAAATCCCGATTTCAAAATTCTTTTTTACGCTTCTCGCTTTATTAACCGCGATTTTCATCATTTCGCCGACCCCTTCTTTATCAATCGATTCAAAAGGATCGCGCTCAATAATGCCTTTTTCAATGTACGCTGGAATAAATTTCGCCACATCATCGCGCGACATTCCATAAGTTGTCTGCGTCAAATCATTCGTTCCAAAAGAGACAAAATCAGCTTCCATGGCAATCTTATCCGCGATCAAACACGCTCGCGCCAATTCAAGCATCGCGCCGATTTGATATTCAAAATTAATTGCGCCGCGGTATTTTTCGATCACGCTCAAAATTATATCTTTCACAAATTTAAACTCACTCAAATTCGCGACAATCGGAACATTTATGAACGGACGCGCATTAATTCCGCGCTTTACAGCTTCGATCGCCGCTTCAATAATCGCGGTAACCTGCATTTCATAAATTTCCGGATATGTGACGGCAAGTCTGCACCCGCGATGTCCAAGCATAGGATTCATTTCATGCAAACCCGAAATAACAGCTTTTAAATCATCAAAACTCACGCTCATCGTTTCCGCCAGCTCGCGGATTTTGCTTTCTTTTTCCGGCAAAAATTCATGCAAAGGCGGATCCAGCAAACGGATTGTGACAGGTAGACCGTCCATTGCTTTAAAAATCCCGATAAAATCTTCTCGCTGAAACGGGAGCAGTTTATCAAGCGCTTTTTTGCGGCCTTCAACGGTCCGAGCCATAATCATCTCGCGCATTTTGTCGATTCTGCCTTCTTCAAAAAACATGTGTTCCGTGCGGCAGAGTCCAATTCCCTGCGCGCCAAAATCTCGCGCGACTTTCGCATCAGCCGGAGTATCGGCATTGGCCAAAACCTTCAATTTACGCTTTGAATCCGCGTAATCCATTAATGTTTTAAAATCTCCGCTCACACTTGGTTTTACCATCGGCGCTTCGTCCAAAATCACTTCGCCGGCCGAGCCGTTCAAGCTTATCACGTCGCCTTCTTTGATAGTTAAATTTCCAATGCGCGCGATTTTATCAATTTTATTTATAACCGCGTCAGAACATCCCACGATGCATGGCTTTCCCATACCGCGGCATACCAATGCGGCATGAGAGGTCATCCCCCCGCACGATGTCAAAATTCCTTCAGCCGCATTCATTCCGTGAATATCCTCCGGAGTAGTTTCCGGCCTCACCAAAATCACGCGCTCCTTATTTTTTTCAACCCAATCGCAAGCGTCATCCGCGCTGAAAACCGCTTTCCCAACGCACGCCCCCGGACTCGCCGGCAAACCTTTTGCGATAACATTTTTTTGAGCTTTCGGATCAATCATAGGATGCAATAAATTATCAACTGAATAAGGATCAATTCGGAGAATCGCTTCATCGCGCGTGATAAGCCGTTCTTTAATCATATCCGTCGCGATTTTGATCGCCGCCGCCGGAGTTCTTTTTCCATTTCGCGTCTGCAAAATAAACAAACGGCCATCTTCAATCGTGAATTCCATATCCTGCATATCGCGATAATGCTTTTCCAATTTTGCCTGAATTTTAAACAATTGTTTATACGCGTCAGGCATGACTCGCGCCAATTCCTCGATATTTCGCGGAGTCCGAATTCCCGCCACAACATCCTCTCCCTGCGCGTTCATCAAAAATTCTCCG
>CAZNCD010000014.1:0-11862 GCA_964571575.1 uncultured Candidatus Peribacteria bacterium | reverse complement strand
ATTTAAGGTAAAACGCTGAATATGCAGAATATTGATTTTGTGTTAAAACTACCAATTTTTATTAAAAATTCTTAACAAAAAGTTAAAATTTTGGGGGACGGTTCTTAAGATTTCGGCATAAAAAAGCCAAAGTGCTTTAGAGAACCGTCCCCATTTTAAGCTCGACAATAAAGAACCGTCCCCTTATACTAAAAGTATGATTCACAAACTAATCAATTTTATTTTAGGCGACCGCAACGCCAAAGAAATCAAAAAACTCTGGCCGCTCGTACATAAAATAAACAAAATAGAGGAAGATTATCAAAAAAATCTAAAGCCCGAAGATATTCCACGCAAAACAGATGAATTCAAAGCCCGTCTCGCAGATGGAAAAGAAAATCTTGATGATCTGCTCCCCGAAGCTTTTGCGCTTGTTAAATATGCGTGCAGAACAAATCTCGGCAAAAAATGGGTTGTTCGCGGCCGTGAAACAGCTTGGGATATGGTGCCGTTTGACGTCCAGCTTGTCGGCGGAATAGTCCTCCATCAAGGCAAAATCTCGGAAATGAAAACCGGTGAAGGTAAAACCCTTGTTTGTATTATGCCGACGTATTTAAACACGCTCACAAACAAAACCGTCTTTATTGTTACAGTAAATGAATATCTGGCTCGTCGCGACAGCGAATGGATGGGCGGAATTTATAACAGCCTCGGGCTGAATGTCGGAGTAACAGCGCACGGCCAAAATGAGGAAGAAAAAAAACGCGCTTACAGCTGCAATATTGTTTACGGCACAAATAATGAGTTCGGTTTTGATTATCTTCGCGACAATATGGCAACCGTATTTGAAAATGTTGTTCAGCGCGATTTGTATTACGCGATTGTGGATGAAGTTGACTCCATTTTGATTGATGAAGCGCGCACGCCTCTCATTATTTCTGCGCCTGCCGAAGAATCAACCGAAAAATACATAAAATATTCGCGTTTAATAAGTCAACTCAAAGAAAATGAAGATTACGTGATTGACGAAAAAATGAAAACCGCGGTTCTTACGGAACAAGGAATTGCCCGGATGGAAAATTTTCTCGGTGTTGAAAACATTTACACGGATATGGGCTTCAATGAAGTCCATCACATTGAACAAGCGTTAAAGGCCAATGCGTGCTATAAACGTGATATTGATTATGTTGTGAAAGACGACGAAATTATGATTGTTGATGAATTCACGGGACGCATGATGCCGGGCAGAAGATATTCCGAAGGCCTTCATCAAGCAATTGAGGCAAAAGAAAACGTGGAGGTAAAGCGTGAAAGCAAAACTCTCGCAACGATTTCATTTCAAAATTACTTTCGCTTGTTTAAAAAACTCGCCGGTATGACGGGTACGGCCGCAACGGAAGCTGACGAATTTTTGCAGATATACGGTTTGGATACGATGATCATTCCAACAAATAAACCAATGATAAGAAACGACCGACCGGACGCAATTTATAAAAATCAAATAGGAAAGTTTAAAGCGGTTGCATCGCGCGTGAAAGAATTGCACACAAAAAAACAACCTGTACTTGTTGGCACGATTTCAGTCGAAAAATCCGAAGTTTTAAGTAAAATGCTTTCGGTTGAAGGCGTACCACACAAAGTTTTAAACGCAAAGCATCATGAAAAAGAAGCGGAAATCGTCGCGAACGCCGGTCAACCCGGAAGCGTCACAATCGCAACAAACATGGCGGGACGCGGCACGGATATAAAGCTCGGTGAAAATATCACAAATCTCGGTGGACTTTTTATTTTGGGCACGGAGCGCCATGAATCGCGCAGAATCGACAATCAGTTAAGAGGACGCGCCGGGCGCCAGGGCGATCCCGGAGAAAGCCAATTTTATGTTTCCATGGAAGATGATCTCATGCGGCTTTTCGGGTCCGATCGCGTAAGAAAAATGATGGAAATTTTGAAAATTCCGGATGAGATGCCGATTGAAAATAAAATGATTTCCGGCGCTATTGAAGGAGCGCAAAAAAAAGTTGAAGGACACCACTTTGACATCAGAAAACATCTTGTCCAATACGACGACATAATCAATATTCACCGTGAAATCATTTATTCGCGCAGACGCAAAATTCTGGAAAGCGCAAACATCCGCACGGACATAATGAAACTGATTGAAGAATTCGCGGAAAATCTTGTGCGAAATCACACAGAAGCGCGCAGTCCGGATGAATGGAATTACGAAAAAATCCATAGCGAAGTTGCGGCTATGGTAAGCAATCCGTCGCGCGAACTCAAACTGCAGGATTTAAAACCAATCTCATCGCAGGAAAAATTCATAGAAATCGTTGCAAATTATTTGAAAGATGAATATGAAGCGCGTGAAAAACTTCTAGGGGACGGTTCTCAAAGAGAGCCGTCCCCTGTTATGCGTGAAATCGAACGAAATGTTTATCTGCGCACAATTGACATGCTTTGGATGGAACATATTGATAATATGTCCGCCCTGCGCGACAGCGTTTCGCTCAGCGGCTATGGCCAAAAAGATCCGCTTACGGAATACAAAAACGCCGCATTTGAAACTTTCAACAAACTCATGAGCGATACAACAAACGGCACAATTACTATCCTCTTTAAAATACCTCTCGGCGGCCCGGCTGTTTCGCAAACAGACCGTTCCGCGCAACGGAACACAGGTCCATATTTAAAAAATCCGTCCGCGCCAAAAAACATAATGACGAATGAAGATCAAATTGAATCAAGCCTCACGAAAGGGGTTGCGGATGAAACGGAAAACGGCATGCTGACGAACGCGCCAAAAATAATAAAAGTTGGCGGCGGACCAAACTCGCGCTCTTCATCTTTAACAACGAACCACGCCGTCCCAAAAGTCGGCCGCAATGATCCATGCCCGTGCGGAAGCGGAAAAAAGTATAAAAAATGCTGCGGAGCGTAAATCAAACCAAAAATTAATTCATAACAATAAAAATATGAAAGGATTTAATTCCAACATCGAAAAAAGCACTTTGGAAAACAATAATTTCCGCAAAGTACTCTATACCGCTAAACACAGCCAATTGGTGCTGATGAGCTTAAAGCCTAAAGAAGAAATCGGCATGGAAACGCACCCGGACAACGACCAATTTTTCCGTTTTGAAAAAGGACAAGGCAAATGCGTAATCGACGGAAATGAATACGCGGTTCAAGACGGCTCCGCTATCGTTGTACCGGCCGGAGCGCGACACAATGTCATCAACATTTCCGACACGGAAGAATTAAAACTCTACACCATCTATTCGCCGGCTCATCACAAAGATGGAGTTGTACGACTTACAAAAAAAGAAGCCGAGGAAAATGAAGCTGATTTTGACGGAAAAACGACAGAATAATCAAAATGTTTTAGGCGCGCGCCTCGTTTTTTGAAAGCTCCCATTCCCATGCTGTTTTTATAATCTGATCTATTTTTGGAAAATTTCGCTTCCAGCCTAAAACTTTTTCGGCTTTGCTTGAATCCGCAATTAAAACCGGCGGATCGCCTTCGCGCCGCATCGAATCCGCAACTTTAAAATCTTTTTTGGTTACGCGTTTAACGGCTTCAATCACCTCGCGATTTGAATAACCGCTCCCGTTCCCAAGATTAAATTCTTCGCCGCAATATTCAAGTTCCTCAATATGTTTTAAAGCCAAAACATGCGCGTCCGCGAGATCGCAAACATGAATATAATCCCGCACGCACGTCCCGTCTTTTGTTTTATAATCCGTGCCAAACAAATGAAAATCGCGCTCTCCTTTCGCGGATGAAAAAATATTCGGGATTAAATGCGTTTCCGGATTGTGACGTTCGCCAATCCCGCCTTTTGGATCAGCGCCAGCCGCGTTAAAATACCGCAAACTGACATACGAAAACCCGTAACTCACTCGATACATTTCAAGCATCTGTTCAAAAATCAGTTTTGTGCGGCCATAATTGTTGATGGGTTTTAACTCCGCATCTTCTTTGATTGGAACCGATTTCGGCTCGCCGTAAACAGCCGCGCTTGAAGAAAAAATTATTTTTTTAACATCGTGCCGCTTCATCGCTTCCAGCAAATTAAATCCGCCGACACAATTCACGTAAAAAAATTCCTCCGGATGCGTAATGGACAAACCCGCTTCAAGCCTTCCCGCAAAATGCATTACCGCGTCAAACCGCTTCTCGCCAAAAACCGCATCAACATCAACCGGATGGCAAATATCGATCTTAAACAATTTTACGTTCTTTGGAACAAATTCAGCGTAACCATGCGACAAATCATCCAATACGCTGACTTCGTATCCGGCTTTTAAAAGCGCCCGGACGCAATGCGAACCAATATATCCGGCGCCACCGGTGACCAAAATATTTTTCATAGATTCATCTTTTCCAATGCAACTTCGCAAAACTGTGATTCATCAACCATGCAAGTCTCGCCATTTGAAAGCAAAACAACATACTCATCACATCCCCCTTTGGTCGGCGTGGGACCTTCTAATATAGTCGCAGGCCAATTTCGACATCCAACATTCACAAAACAAGAATCACCGGGTTGATATTTTTCATGCAATAAACCGGCCTCCAATGAACTCATTTTAAATTGATTAGATTGATAATTAATCAAGTGATTTCTCAACAGGCTCCAACTGATTTATCCTGTCAAAATGAATATCCCTCGGTTTTGCGCCCTGAACAGGCCCAATATAGCCGGATTCTTCAAGTCCATCCAAAATCCGCGCAGCCCTTGCGTATCCCAATTTCATACGTCTTTGCAGTAACGACGCGGATGCTTTTTTGTGCTCAACAATCACTCTTAACGCAACCTTGCATAAATCTTCATCGCTCATTTCTTCGCCGTTTTCGTTTTCTGCAAACGCGGATTCCGGCAAACCGCTTATTCTCTCGCCGGCCAATTCATGCGCGGTAATGCTTTCATCATATTGCGGCTCAAGAATATTATTTAATTTCACAAAATTCGTCACATCTTCTATCTCGCGCGAGGAAACATAAATCCCCTGAACGCGGAACGGTTTGTCCATCCCCGGCGAAAGATAAAGCATATCGCCTTTTCCAAGCAAATCCTCGGCGCCAATTCCGTCCAAAATGGTTTTTGAATCAACCGCGGCACGAACCGCATAAGCGACTCTCGCGGGAATATTGGCTTTAATAAGACCCGTAACAACATCAACGCTCGGTCTTTGCGTTGCAATCACAAGATGAATTCCGACCGCGCGCGCCATCTGCGCAATTCTGCAGATATACGCCTCAACTTCATTTTTTGCGGCCATCATTAATTCCGCCAATTCATCGACAATAATCACAACGCGCGGCAATTTATCTTTCATTTTTGGATTTTTATTATAATCCGTGATATTTCTATGTTTGGTCTGTTGAAACAAAACATATCTCCTGTTCATTTCCGCAACAACCCACCTTAAAGCAATAACCGCTTTTTCCGGATCTGTGATAATCGGCGTTAAAAGATACGGAATATTATTATACGTGCTCAATTCAACTCTTTTCGGATCAACCATTATCAACTTTAAATCAGCCGGAGTGTTCTGATACATAAGCGATAAAATCAAAGTGTTGATTCCAACGGATTTGCCGGAACCCGTTGTGCCGGCAATCAGCAGATGCGGCATCGAAACCAAATCTTCAACAACGGCTTTCCCCGCAACATCGCGTCCGAGCGGAATGCGCAACCGCGAATCAATCTCGTGAAATTCTTTGCTTTCCAAAATTTCTTTGAGATGAACTATTGTTCTTTTTTCATTCGGGACTTCTATGCCAACCAAAGATTTCCCGGGGATCGGGGCTTCGATACGTACGGATTTCGCCGCAAGCGCAAGCGCAAGATCATCTTTCAAAGAAGTAATTTTTGATAATTTGACGCCCTCATAAGGACGTAATGTGTATTGGACAACCGTAGGCCCCACGTGAATTTCATGCATCGTTACTTCAATCCCAAACTGCTCTAATTTTTGTCTGATTTTTTCGGCATTGTCTTTTAACAAATCTTCGTCCGAAGCTACGGATTTTGCGGCCGGACTCAATATATCAAGAGGAGGGAATTTCCATTCCGAAATCACTTTCTCAACTTCCGCAACTTCTTCTTCACTGCGCAAATCAATCGGCTGCTCTTCTTCTATCTTGGCCGTCTCGACTTCCGCTTCGTGCGCCTCTTCAAGTTTAACTTCAATATCAAGTTCTTGATCTTTTTTCTCTTCCTGGCGCGCCTCTTCATATTCATCGATCGGCTTTCTGCTGACAAAAATTTCAGGCTCGCCTTCATCGTCTCCGCGTTTGCTTTCATCCGTAACTCTTTTTAATTTTATTCCGGGTCTGAAAAAATTTATGAACTGGCTGAACGAAATCGAAAAAGCAAAAAGCACTCCGATTATAAATATTGCGATAAATACGATGCTTGAACCAAAATGTCCGATGCGCAAAACCTCTCTGAAAATAAAATTCGTAACGAATCCAATCAATCCGCCATATCCGCCTATTCTTCCAACTTCATACAATTCATTCATTCCAACTGATAAGTGAAAAATGCTCAAAATAGACAGCATAACCAACCCAAGGCCAAACATTCTTGAAGCCCCAAGCTGAATTTTCTTTGAAAAAAACATCATTATGGAAGCAAAAAGCAAAATCATCGGCGCGCCGTATATTCCCCATCCTAAAATCGGTTTAAAAATTCCCGTTATAATGTCGCCGACAACTCCAAAATTTCCGCGCAGACTCAAAACAAAAACAACCGCAAGGACAAAATAAATTATCGCTTTTACGTCGCGCGCAACAACTGATTCAACTTCAAATTTGAACCCTTTGCTTTGTCTGGGCCGGCGCCGCATAGACGCACGACTGTGTGTTTTTTTTGGTCTTGCCCGTCGTTCCATATTAACTATAAAATATCGATTTTTCGACTAATAATCAAGCGAATACCGATGCCGCCATGCCAAACGCAGCCACCAAATTTTATCCAAGAGAATTTTCTCCCGCTCCACCGCCTTCTTTGTCTTCTTGACCAGATCCGATTGCATCCGCATTATTGGATGCATCGCCGGCTCCGGAAGAACCGCCTCTAAACCACATTTCGGTTAAAGCTCTAGCATTAGCCACGGCATCACTCGTAAGCGCTACGACTCCATCTTTTGACGCAGATTGCGCGATTCTTTCATCTTCATAACCACGCCCAATAGCCTCTATGCAGGCGCCGCTGAATTCAAGCGCAAATTCATATTTGGTTTGCACTCCCGTCACTCCCCATTCTTTACAAAGCATTTCCGTAAAAACGGGAATAACGCTTGTTCTAAAATTCACCATAAAATCTCTCAATAAATCGCTTTCAAGGCCTTGACTGTCCAATAATTTTATAAAATCGGACGCCATCGCCGTTAAAACGCTTCTCGCGTTATCGTTCAATCTTTCCCTGTCTTCTATTCGCAAGGAGACCCCGTATTTTCTAAACAACCCGCGCAATTTATCCTGCAAAGCGATTTCAAGCGTCAAAGGCGCTTTTTCTTGTGATGCTTCTCTCATGGTATTTTTGGTTAATATTAGGGATTAAGTTTAAATCAATATGTTATTTTATGTCAAATTGATATATTATTAAAATATGATTCGTACCCGCTTCGCACCCTCGCCAACCGGCTTTCTTCACGTGGGAGGCCTCAGAACCGCCCTGTATAATTATTTATTCGCGCGTAAAAACAACGGAAAATTCATTTTGCGCATAGAAGATACGGACAGAAACCGTCTTGTTGAAAACGCCGTCCCGAATCTGCTTAAAACATTAAAATGGGTTGGCTTGGAATTTGACGAAGGGCCTTTTATTCAATCCGAACGTTTTGAAATTTATAAAAAATATGCGGATGAACTGTTGAAAAACGGTCATGCGTATCGTTGTTTCTGCACAATGGAAAGACTTGAAAAAATGCGAAAAGAACAGGAACGCCGGCGCGAAGCGCCAATGTATGACAGAAAATGCCTCACGCTTTCGCCTGAAGAAATCGAAAAAAATATCGCATCAAACACGCCTTTTGTAATCAGACAAAAAATCCCGCACAATCGTACGATAAAAATCGAGGATTTAATTCGCGGGAATGTTTTTTTCGATTGTAAAACTATTGACGATCAAATTCTTGTAAAATCAGACGGATTTCCGACTTATCATCTTGCAAACGTTATTGACGACCATTTAATGGAAATTTCGCATGTTATCAGGGGCGAAGAATGGCTTCCAAGTACGCCGAAACACGTTTTTTTATACGAAGCTTTTGAATGGAAACCGCCGCAGTTCGCACATATCCCTTTGCTTCTCAATTCCGATCGCACAAAACTCAGCAAACGCCAAAACGATGTAAGCGTGGAGGATTATCGAAATAAAAGCTATCTAAAAGAAGCGATTATAAACTTTATCGCATTTTTGGGCTGGCATCCCGGCAAAGGTATTACGAAAGAAATTTATTCTCTCGAAGAATTGATTAAAGAGTTTTCGCTCGAACAAGTACACTCAGCCGGCGCGATTTTTAATCTTGAAAAACTGAACTGGTACAACTGGCAATGGCTGCGCAAAATCCACTTTGAAAAACTCGACGCAATAGCGCATATACAGGAATCAACCGTAAAAATATCAACCGACGTAAAAGGAAATTATATTTATGGCTTTAAAAAACCGGAAACATTTGAAAAATTTCAGTTGCTCCGCGGTGCTGAATTGTTAAAAATCGCGGAACCGCATATAAATCCCGAATGGGGAAAAGAGTACGACTTACTTTTAAAGACGCTCGTTACAATCGAAGAAAAAATCCTGCAACAGCCGCCAAAGACGGCAAATCATTTAAAGTTTTATTTCACTGAACCGAAATTCGACGAAAAACTTATTTGCAATGAAAAAATGAAAGTGGACAAGGCAACCGCAAAAACCAGCCTTCAAGAATCCCTTGCCGCTCTTGAAAAATTAAGCGATTATTATCAAGAAGAAATCCAAAAAACGCTGATGGAGATTATAAAAAAACTTGGATTCAGCAACGGCCAGGTTTTGTGGCCGCTCCGCGCCGCTTTAACCGGAGAACAATTTTCGCCCGGAACGTTTGAGATAATCTGGGCTTTAGGCAAAAATCATACACTCACGCGCCTAAAATCAATAATCAATAAATTTTAAATATATGAAAAAACTTCTCTTAATAATACTGATTATCGTCGTCGGATTTTTGGTCTGGAAATACGGCATGAATTATATCCAAAACCCCGAATCGATATTTAAGGGGGTTAATGATCTAAAAGGCGATATCACGACAAGCATCAACAATCTAAAACAGGAAAGCGAAGAAAAACTTAAACAAGCCGAAGATTTAAAAAACAAAGTCGAAGACAAAGTAGACAAATTCAACAAAGCCGTTGATGCGGTAAACGAACTCACGAAATGAAGTTCCTCGCACGCGAGGAACTTCATACGAACGCACGGCGCGAGCGCGCAGCAAGGCGAAAAATCTGGCTTTGCCAATTCTAAGCCAAACGAGCTTTATAAATAAACAAATGCAAAAACTCAAGGCCCAACTACATATCCACAGCGGCGGCGATCCCAAGGACTATATAAAAAATTCGGAAGAAAAAATAATTGACCGCGCAACATCGCTCGGATTCGACGTAATCGCGATAACTTGTCACGATACCGTTATATTTAACGAAAAACTTAAAAATTATGCGGCGAAAAAAGAAATTTTGTTTATTCCCGGAATAGAAAAAACTATAAAACACTGCCACATTTTAATTCTCAACGCGACAAAACAAGCGGAAAAAATCGAATCGTTTGAAATGCTGCGCGATTATAAAAAACAAAATCCGGAAATTCTGGTCGTGGCGCCGCATATGTTTTATCTGCGCGATAGAAATCCCTTCGCAAAAGGCTGGATAAAAATTATAAAGAATATTGATATTTTTGACGCCGTTGAATACTGCTATTTCTACACAAAAAATATGAATTTGCCTAATAAAAAAGCCGTTAAATTGGCTGAAAAACACAATTTGCCGATTATCGGCACGTCTGATAACCACATTCTCAAATATTTTGATCGTACTTATTCGCTAATCACCGCGGAAAAAAATTGGCCGTCAATCGCAAACGCAATCAAAAACAAAAAAATTGAAATCCGCACGGCTCCGCTAAAATTTACGGAGGTAATAAAAATATGTCTGGAAATGGAATTCATTATAACCTTGGGGCATTTATTGCGCAATGTTCTGCGTATTGTTAGAATTAACATATGACAAACTTGATCGAACTCGTTAAAGATAAAGCCCGCAAACGCAAAAAGCGCGTTGTTTTTCCCGAAGGCACGGAAGAACGAATTTTGCGCGCCGTTGAAATAATTCAAAAAGAAAAAATCGCATATCCGATCCTTTTGGGAGACGAAAAAGAAATAACGGACGCGTCAAAAAAGCTCAAACTAAAAACGAATTTTGAAAATATAGAAGTTTACGATCCGATGAAAAAGGCAGCGCAAAGAGAAAAATACGCTCACGAATTTTTCAACATCAGAAAAAACAAAGGTATAACGGAAAAAGAAGCGCATGAAATAATGAAAAATTTCGATTATTACGGTGCAATGATGGTTCAAATGAAAGACGCTGACGGAATGGTTTCCGGAGCAAGACATCGCTCAACCGCGGATACGGTTATACCAGCGCTTCAAATCATTAAAACGAAAGAGAAATTTCACAAAGTTTCCGGGGTTTTCTTTATGATACTGGAAAACAAATTGCTTTTGTTCGCGGATTGCGCCATTACAATTGATCCGAATTCTTTTGATCTCGCGGGCATCGCTGAAGACACAGCCGAAACCGCAAAAAGATTCGGATTGGATCCGCGCGTGGCATTTTTGTCGTTTTCCACAAAGGGATCCACAAAACATCCAATGTCACAAAAAATGGCTGAGGCTACGGCAATTTTAAGAGACAAAAGACCTGATCTTCTTGTTGACGGAGAACTTCAGGTTGATGCGGCGCTTGTACCATGGGTTGCGGAGAAAAAATGCCCTGATTCGCCGCTGAGAGGAAACGCTAATGTTTTGATTTTTCCTGATATACAAGCCGCAAACATCGCATATAAATTGGTGCAAAGACTCGCCGGCGCGCAGGCGATCGGTCCGATTCTACAAGGTTTGCAAAAACCCGTAAATGATTTGTCGCGCGGGTGTTCGGTTTCGGATATTGTAAATTTGGCGGCGTTTACCGCATGCGAAGTTTTGGAACCGCAATATAAATGCGATTTACTTAATCGGGATATGGTCCCAAAAGGACATAATCCCCGTACGTAACTATGAAAATTCTAGTCATAAATTGCGGCTCTTCCTCAATAAAATTCCAACTCATAGATCCGTCAGCGATGATTTGCCTTTATAAAGGCACTGTCCAAATTCCGCCGGAAAAAGCTGACAAAAACGCTTATCACAAAGGAATATCGCTAGCCATCGATTTTTTGCTGAAAGAAAAAGTCATAAAAAATCGGAATGAAATAAAACTTATAGGACATCGGATTGTGCATGGCGGTGAAAAATACAAAAAACCGACAATCATAAATTCCGCGGTGATTAAAGAAATTCGTCGGCTTTGCGATATTGCGCCACTCCATAACCCCGCGAATCTTGAAGGAATTCTGGCATGCAAAAAAATCTTCCCGCGTTCAAAACAAATCGCGGTTTTTGATACGGCTTTTTACGCGGCTATGCCGAAAAAAGCTTATTTGTACGCACTCCCCTCTTTTCTGTATAAAAAATACGGAATCCGGCGTTACGGCTTTCACGGCACAAATCATGAATATGTTGTTTCGGAAACGTTGCGGCTACTGAAAGAAAAAGAAGGCCGCGCATACGCAA
>CAZNCD010000013.1:0-12698 GCA_964571575.1 uncultured Candidatus Peribacteria bacterium | reverse complement strand
TCTATTGAAAATCAAAAACAAAATTTAAGAAAAACCAAAATCCAAAGTTCAAGACTTTAGACCCTTAGCAGGCGACGAACGCCACGAAAAGGATGCTCGAACCTCGCACCGTCGTCAGCCACGAGGGCGCGGCCATCGACCGGACGGAAGTACGCGAGGCGAGCCCAAGCGATGGGATTTTCTCCATTTTCAAGCCAGATGGATCTATATTCTTCTCCACTTTCTGAAGCAACAACGGGATGGCCTGTGAATTGCTCAAATTGTTTTATTAAGGCTTCATCGAATAATTCGTAACCTGTAGAGGTCTTTTTGCCTGTTTGTTTATCGGTTTCGAACATGACTGCATCTCTTGATTTGGCATAGTTCATTTTTAATGGCGCTTCAGGTTCTTTTTGTTCAGGAGCAAATACGGCTTTGTTATTTTCATCAACTCCAAACAAAACTCCGTTCATAGATTCGGCGCGGGAAAGCAAAAGAGCGTTATTGGCAATCAAGCGAGAAGCGATTTCATCCCATGAAAGTTTTGCTTTTAACTCATCTGTCCAGCTGTCGTAATTGGCTTTGTATTTGGCAAGGCGTGGAGCGAATTCGGATGAATCAACCGTGGCATCTGCTGAAACGGCTGTAGGGACAACGTCTGCAACAGCGGCGCAAGTGGAAGCTATTTTGGCTTCAATTTCATCAGCCTTTGCTCTTAAAAATTCGGGGCACACGTCCGTGCCTTTGACTTCTTGAGTTATTCGTCTTTCAGCGTCAGACTGAGGTTTTAATGTATCAGCCATAAATAATTTTGATTAAAAAATTAGGTTTGGATGGTATTCTAATGCGTCTGTAGGGTTTGTCAAGTAAATGCGTGTGAATTTAAAATATACTGGGAACAGCGTAATAATTTTTCGGGGCGCCCCGAAAATACAAAGTTTAAATTCCAAACATTTGCGCTCGGCTACGCCTCGCGCGTGGCGGCGCCGCGTTGTTATTCCGCGAATGTATACTCTTCCGCCTTTCTTTGTTTTTCTATTGAAATGAATTTTGTCTGCTCTTTTTTGAACATGAGTTCGATGCGGCCCACGGGGCCGTTTCTGTGTTTTCGGATGTAAATATCCGCGACGCCTTTTCGTTCCGTGTCTTCTTCATAATAATCTTCGCGATAAATCATAAGCACGATATCCGCATCCTGTTCAATGGAACCGGAGTCGCGGAGATCGGCAAGTTGAGGAATTTTTTGCGGACGAAGTTCAACCGCGCGGGACAACTGTGAAATCGCCATTATCGGGATGCGAAGTTCGCGGGCAAGATTTTTGAGGCTGCGCGTGAGTTCGGAAATTTCCTGAACTCTGTTGCTCACAAAACCGCTTGAGCTTATATTCATCATTTGAAGATAATCAATAATCAAAAAATCAAGGCCGTGCTCCATTTGCAAACGGCGAACTTTTGAACGAAGTTCGCTGATCGAGCTGCCGGATGAATCATCAATGTAAATCGGAAGTGTGTTTAATTCGTCCATAACAGTGCCGATTCTCGCAAAATCTTCTTCGGTGAGTTTTCCGGTGCGAACTTTCCACGAATCAACGTTGAGCAGACCGCAGAACATCCTCTCCGTAAGCTGTTCTTTGGACATTTCAAGCGAAACAATACCAACCGCTTTTCCGTGTTTCGCGATATTTTGCGCAATATTGAGCGCGAATGAAGTTTTACCCATACTGGGACGCGCGGCAAGAACAATAAGATCGCAAGGCTGCATTCCGCTGAGCATATTATCAAGATCGCGGAATCCGGTTGGGATGCCTCTGTATTTTTCTTTTGTTTCGGGATCGTGAAGGTTGGAAATTTTTTCGTACGTTCCCGCAAGCACATCTTTTAAATGCACAAATCTATCTTTTATGAATGTTTGCGAAATTTCAAAGATTGCTTTTTCGGCTTGTTCAAGGACTTCCGGAAGTTCGAGTTTTTCATTATAGCCGAGAGAAATCACAGTATCGCCGGCTTTTACGAGATTCCTAAAAGTTGATTTTTCTTTGACGATTATTGCGTATTCAACAATGTTTGAAGCCGTATAAATATCGGCGGTGAGATCCGCAAGATACGATGCGCCGCCGATTTCCGCGAGGCGTTTTTGATCTTCAAGCTGACTTGTAACGGTAACAAGATCTATCGGCGTTCTTTTGTTGAAAATTTCAAGAATCGCGGCGTAAATTGCCGCGTGTGCGTTGTGATAAAAATCTTCGGGTTTTAAAAAGTCCGCAACTTTTATAATCGCATCTTTATCGACTAGCAGAGCGCCGAGAGTCGCTTTCTCCGCATCCAGACTGTGGGGAGGTATTTTTGCTTTTACTACAGCCATTGTTGAGGATTTAAAAATAGGCGGTTTGTTCCGGATTCCGGGCATCAAACTGAGTGAGGAATTGTAGTATCGCATAAGTTAATAAAAAATTCAAATTTTTTTAATGTTGTTATGATAATGTCACAAAAACTAATAATCAAAAAATGAAAAATATTGAACTTGGTAAATATGGCGAAGTTCTCGCGCGAAAATATTTGACTGCGTGCGGTTATGAAATTTTGGCCGCAAACTGGCGATGTAGATTTGGTGAAATCGATCTGATCGCGCAAAAAGAGGGCCGTGTGATATTTTTTGAGGTTAAAACGCGGCATAGCGATTTTTTCGGCACAGCGGAAGAAGCGGTTGATTATAGAAAAACCAGAAAGATTTTAAAAACCGCTTTTGAGTTTTTGACCGAATGGAAATTGCGGCGCGGCAATCCGGCGATTTATGGCTATCCGCGCATAGATGTTATAGCAATTGATTTAAATATGTATAATATGGTAAAGAACATCAAACATTTTAAAAATATCTATGAGTCTAAATAAAAAAATTGCGATTGTAATTTTGGTTGTCTGTATCGGCATTATCGGCTGGTTTGCATGGGATAAATCGTTAAATACCGGAATTGTCGCCATCAGGGGTTCTGCGCCGTTTAGCGTAAAAATCGACGGTAAAAATGTCGCGTGTTCCGAGGAAATGTGCGAAACGAGAATGAAGCCCGACAGTTATGATATTTTGATCCAAAAAGAAAATTACGAAGATATAAGTCAAAAAATCACGGTTAATCGCGGCGAAAAATTAGTTATCAACGCGGAATTGAAAAAGAAAATTTCCGTTTCCGCCGGAATTCCTTTACAGGCAAAATACATAAAACTTCTCGGCAGCGAACTTCCGCTTGAAATTTCGGTTTCGGATACGATGCGCGCTGATTATGACAAATTGTTTGAGGCAATCAAAGGCATCAAATCGCCAAAAAGCGTAATTCTGCAAAAAATGAATCAGGGAGCCGGATTCGCGGCGCTTGTTTATACAAATGACGCGGATAGAAATTATTTTGTTTCGCCGGATTTTAAAAACGTTTTGAATCTTCAAAAAACCGTTGCGTATGGGCCTGCCGCGATTGCCCCGAATCGTTACGCGATTGTCGCGTTTGATAATAAATCTTATAAAAATCAGGCTGTTTCGATAATAAATATTTCGAATGACGGAAGCGGTTATGCCGCGCCGAGCGTTATCACTTTTTTTGCAAAACCGATCAGCGCGGATTTAATGACTGTATCAAACGACGGTAAATATGTTTTTGTTGTTGATAAAAACGCGGACGCGGTCGGCGTTAACGGCGCAAATATTATTTATAAAATTGACATCGAAAAAAAATCAAAAGAAAATATCGCGGAAAGCGCGGATGGGATTTTAAGCGTTAAACCATCGCGCGATGGAAATTTTGTTTTATTTGAATCCAGCGGGTTAAACGGCAAAAAAAAATTTATTGTTGACGCAAAAACTCGTATAAAACGTGAAGCAGGCGGTAAATATGCGATGCCCGGACTCAGCGCGTGGACCGACGATAATAAAATTGTTTTTGTTTATATCGAGAATGAAACCGACAGCGGAATAAGTTATCAAGAAATAGTCGGCGGCGCAAAACCCGCATCTTTCACAAGAATAGCGGAATACAATCCTGTTGATGGCGTGGCGCGCGTTGTTCACGATTTAAAAGGATTCGAAAAATTTCCGAATAAAATCGATTATGCGGAAATAAAAGAATACAGGCGGGTCATGCTTTTGATTGAGGATAAAATTTACAATGTTGATTATTTGGCAAAATAAACACGCATGCTTCTCAAACCTATGTTCGCGGATTTAAAAAAGCCGATCTGCAAACTAAAATTAATGGCGATCTTCGGGACGTCCCGAAATATTAACAAACTCAAAATGCAGAACCGGTTCCCAAAAAGTTTAGATTTTTGTTAGAGAAATTTAATGACGGTGTGTAAAAATGCGACGGTGATTTGGCGATCTTGGCGGCGCGCCAATGCGCTTGGGCAGTGCGCCAATGCGCTTGGCAGTGCGCCAATGCGCCAATAATTTAACCGTACGCTATTATGCATTCAAAAATTCAAAGCGCGTATACGATCGGGCTTGATACGTTTGGAGTGGAAGTCGAAGTTGATATTTCTTCCGGATTGCCCGCTTTTTCGATTGTCGGACTTGGCGATGTTTCGGTTCAGGAATCGCGCGAACGCGTCAGATCCGCTATAAAAAATAGCGGGTGCGATTTCCCGCAAAACAGAAAAACCGTAAATTTGGCGCCGGCGTGCGTTAAAAAACAAGGTTCGATTTTTGATTTGCCAATCGCCATTGGAATTTTATGCGCGTCAAAACAGATTGATGCGCGCACGCTTTCCGATGCGCTTTTTGTGGGCGAGGTTGCGCTCGACGGAAAAATCAAAAAAATAGACGGCGTAATTTTGATTGCCGAATTTGCTAAAAAAACCGTTTATAAAACGCTTTATCTTCCTTTTGAAAACGCGGCTGAGGCGAGCTATATAAACGGAATAAATATTATGCCTGTTAAATCTCTGCGCGAGCTTGTCGAGCATTTGCGTTTTGGAAATATAATTGATCCGTATGAAAATTTTGGCGTGAGCGGAGGAGCGGGAACGGACGGGCGCATGAACGCATCTTTTGGCGCGGGCGCGGCGATTTCCGACGGCGTTAATGATTTTAAATTTATCGCGGGACAAGAATTCGCAAAACGCGCTATAACAATTTCGGCTGCGGGAGGTCATAATTTGCTTATGATCGGACCGCCGGGATGCGGCAAAACAATGCTCGCGAACGGCTTGCGCACGATTTTGCCGCCTATGGATTTTGACGAAGCCATGGAAGTCACAAAAATTTATTCCGTCGCGGGAATGACTCAAAAAGAAGAACCGATTGTTCTTGTCCGTCCTTTCCGCGAAGTTCATCATACGGCTTCAGCAATCAGTGTTCTTGGCGGCGGACAAAATTTTATGCCGGGTGAAATTTCTTTGGCGCACCGCGGTATTTTATTTTTTGACGAAGTTACTCTTTTCCCCGTCAATATTCTTGAAAATTTAAGACAGCCCATCGAATCGGGAAAAATAACAATTGCTCGCGCGCGACACAGGGTGACATATCCTTCCAATTTTATTTTTATCGGCGCGATGAATCCATGCCCGTGCGGATATTCCGGCGATGAAACAAAAAGATGCATCTGCGCTGAAAATCAAATTAAAGCTTATAAAAATAAAATTTCCGGACCGATGCTGGACAGAATGGATTTGATAATTGCGATGAAAAGAATCCCGTTTCAAAAACTTGCTGAAGAAACCGCGCGGCAAACTTCAACGGAAATTGCGGAGATCGTAAAAATGGCCAGAGAAAGACAAAAATTACGCAACAGAAAGGCGCGCGACAACGATGGCGCCAATGAGGCGCTTTTGGTTTTAAATCGCGATATACAACCGGACAAAATCAATGAAATTTGCCGGCTTGACAATGAGTGCGGAAATTTTTTGAAAAATGCCGCGCAAAAATTGGATATATCATCACGCGCTTGCCATAAAATCATGAAAGTCGGTCGGACAATCGCGGATTTGGAAAAAAGCGAGGATATTAAAATTCAACATATCGCAGAGGCGATGCAATATAGATAATATTATTAATAAAGTCACCCGCTTTACAAATTTTTTACAAATAGCGTCGCTTATTTACAAAACACACTTATGGCTATATCATTCCCGACAATGTCTATTGAATCAAAATTTTTGGCTTCTTTGCCGTGGGATATATTGATTGGCGAGGAAAAAGAGGTTATTAGTTCTGATGCGCTTGTAAAATATTACCAGAACAGCTGCAGTCACGATAAAGAGCTCGCGATAGGACTGGAGTATGAAAGGTCGGGAATTTATTCCGATATTTTAAAGCCCGTTTCGTATAAAGGCAGTTGGGGCAGAAAAGGTTATCTTGATATTTTAAAACGCCTTAACGAAGAATTGGGCTGGGAAATCGTATGGCAGGAAAACGGCGACATTAAAGAGCTTAAGAGAAGCGGCACACGCATAACTCTTGAAACCGACGGAAGACTGGAAATGGCAAGCAAGCCGCGCGTCAGTTTGCATGATCTTGCGCATGAATTTATGTTCTATAATCGTGAAATTACCGAAGTCTCAAAGATTTTCGGCATAACACAGCTTGGCATAGGCGTTCAGCCTTTTCATAAAGCCTCTGAAATTTCTTTTTACGAGAAAGGGCGCGGACCTGAAGTCAGCGGGATGTATAAAAATAACCCTTTTGCGGTTGATTGTTTAAAAAAAGCCAACGGTCTTCATTTGAATTTTGATTATTTATCTGAACAGGACGCGATAAGAAAAACCCAATTGATATTGAGACTCGGCTCTATAATTGCAGCTATGTTCTCTTTCAGCGCCATAAACAACGGCGAGAATGCCGGCTCTCTGGATTACAGGCTTGTTATTGTCAACGGCTATGATCCAAAGCGCACCGCTTTACAAAAAGAATTTCTGCGCAAAGATTTTTCGTTTAAAAAATGGGTTGATTATTGTTTGGATCTTCCGATTATGTATATCATGCGCGACGGAAAACATATTCATCCGAAAAAAACATTCAGGAAATTTATCGAAAAAGGCTATAAGGGCTTTATTCCGACAATACGCGATTTTAATCTTCATCTTAAATCAGTGTGGAATGAGGTAAGAATAAGAAAATATATAGAATTCCGTTCGGTTGATTCCGTGCCGCCGTTTTTGGTGATGTCCGCGCCTGCGTTGATTAAGGGCTTGCTTTACAGTGAAAATGCGATGACGGCGGCTTCCAAGCTCGTGGGTGATTTTAATTACGATGAATTAATGGAGCTTCGCGACGGCGTTATTAAAGAAAGTTTGATGGCGGTCATCCGCGGCAAACGCGTTCTTGATTACGCCAAAGAACTTATATCAATCGCCGGCGAGAATCTTAAATCTTTCAAAAATCTGAACGAAAAAGAAGAAGATGAAAGTATATATCTTGAGCCGATTAAAGATTTTATTTTTGTTAAAGAAAAATCTCCAGCAAGAATTGTTTTGGGAAAATGGGAGGGTGAGTGGAATAAAAACAGCGTAAAATTGATTGAATGGTGCACGTCGGAAAAAAGCCCGATTTAAGGAACCGCAACTCCCGGTGCCGCAACGCTCTGCGTGAATATAAGATATGTTATATATCCCGCATATAGCATCAAAAGTACGATGCCTTCCCACCGTTCTATTCTATGCTCTTCTCCTCCAATACCAAAAAGAGCGTATTTTTTGTTGAAATACAAAAATACAAGAAGAACCACGCTTGCAAAAGCTGTTATTAAAATATCTATATTGTTTAATTTTTGAAACGGGATCGGCCTTATGATTGCACTTAGTCCCAGAATCCAAAATATGTTGAATATATTTGAGCCGACGATGTTCCCGATGGCGATATCCGTTTTCTTTTTATAAGCGGCCATTACGGATGTTATTAATTCCGGGGCCGATGTCCCGATTGCGATTATCGTTGCGCCTATTAAAAATTCGCTTGCTCCAAGCATTGTGGCAAGCTTCAGTGCGGCATCCACAATCAATTTTCCGCCGACAGGCAGAAAAATTATCCCCAAAATTGTAAATAAAATCGCTTTTGAAGTCGACATTGTTTGTGTTCCGTCGATTTCTTGAAATATTTCCGTTTTTGCGATGCCATATGCGTAGTACATAAAAATTATGAAAAACGCGATAAGGACTATCCCGTCGCTGCGGGTTAAAATTGAAAACGGCATTTTATCTATCAATCCGTCGTTCGCCAAAACTCCAACCATAACCGCGGCAAGCAAACTGAGTGGAATTTCTTTCCATATTGTATTTTTTTTAAGAGCTATAGGGTAAATGATCGCGCATGCTCCAAGCACAAGAAATATATTGGTTATGTTGCTTCCGAGTATGTTCCCCATTGCGATACCGCTCGTTCCTTTTATACTTGCTTGGATATTAACAAAAAGTTCGGGGGCGGATGTTCCAAACGCAACTATGGTTAAACCTATGACAAGTCCCGATATCTTTAATTTTCTGGCTATGATGGAGGCTCCTTCTATAAGCAAATGAGCTCCATAAAGAAGAAGCGCAAAACCGGCTATGAGCAAAATCGGGGTTAAAATGTATGCTGGCATTTAAAATCAATATAGCTTCAGGATTGAATTTTGTAAACACATTGCCTATAATTGCCGAGTGCTGAAATACTTAATAAAAGGCGGAGTTCCTCTGCGCGGCGAAATTCGCGTCAGCGGATCAAAAAACGCGGCGCTGCCGATAATGTGCGCCACGCTTCTTGCGAAAGAAAAAAGCATTATAAAAAATGTTCCGGAAATTGACGATGTTTTTTCAATGATTGATATTCTGAAGGCGTTGGGTTCGAATATAAAATTCTCGCGCGGTATTTTGGAGATTGAAACGCCGAATATTAAAACCGTTAAACCTCCCGAAGATGCGGTTTGCCATATGAGAGCTTCGATTTTGATTGCGGGACCTCTGTTGGCGCGAAAAGGTTATGTGAATATGGGATTTCCCGGCGGATGCATTTTGGGAAAAAGATCTATCAACATTCATACTTTTGTTTTTGAAAAACTCGGCGCGGAAATCAAAAATCAAATAATGCGGTTTGAGATTGCGGCGCGAAAATTAAAAGGCGCGGAAATAGTTCTGCCGGAAATGAGCGTTACGGCTACTGAAAATGCGCTGATGGCAGCTGTTCTCGCGGAAGGCATGACGGAAATCCGCTTGGCGGCAACAGAGCCGCACGTGCAGGATTTATGCAAAATGTTGAATAAAATGGGCGCGAAAATTTCGGGCATTGGGACTAATATTTTAAATGTTACCGGCGTTAAATCTTTGCACGGCGCAAATTACGAAGTCTGCGGCGATTATCTTGAAGCCGGAACTTTTGCGCTGGCCGGAATTATCACAAAAGGACATATAAAAATTAACGGCATGGATGCTTCCGACCTTGATATTTTATGGCAAAAATTGGATGAAATCGGAGCAAAATTTAAAGTTGATAAAAATTCCGTTGAGATATTGCCGTATAAAAATTTATTAAAGCCGACGCAAATCAGAACCGCGGTTTATCCGAGTTTTTCGACGGATTTACAAGCTCCAATGGGAGTTTTATTGACGCAGGCGGACGGTGTAAGCAAGATTTTCGAGACATTGTTTGAAGGACGTCTGGGTTATTTATTCGAACTCGAAAAAATGGGAGCGAAAGTGGAAATAATCAATCCGCATCAGGCGCTTATTATCGGACCCGCACATTTGCGGGGATGTCCTGTGGCGAGTATGGATATAAGAGCCGGCGCCGCGATGGTTATCGCCGCGCTTGCCGCGAAAGGTGAAACCGAAATTTCAAACATTCAATATCTTCATCGCGGATACGAAAAGCTTGATGAAAAATTCAATAAACTCGGTGCGCAGATAACAAAAATTGCGGTCGGATCGTTTGATTTTTTAAAGAAATAAACGGCTCAACCGCCACCTCGCACCATCAATCAAATGCAGTTTTGGCTCTATGCCGCTTTATTTTAAGTGATATGTTTTGCATGCCTCTTACGCGCTTCATCCGCCGTCTGAAACAAATTCAACCGTACCAAGCATGTCGTTTCTGAATATCCGGATTTTTCTTTTTGTGAGATGATCAAGCGCTTCTTGATGCGGATGACCGAATTTGTTTTTGATTCCGCTTTGAATAACGGCGATTGACGGCGTAATTTCGTTTAAAAATTCGCCGCTTGTTGATGTTTTGCTGCCGTGATGTCCAACTTTTAAAATATCCGCGCGCAAATCCGCGTTTGTTTTTAAAACTTCATATTCTTCTTCAATCGGCGCGTCGCCGGTTAAAATAACGCTGAATTTTCCGTATAAAACTCTAAATATCGATAAGGCTTCGTTTGCGTTTTTTGAAAGAGTTTTCGGCGAAAGAATGTTGTCTATATAAACTCCTTTCCCGAAATTTATATCAAGATTTTCCGGCATAAAAATGGTATTTATTTTTCTTTTGGAAATTTCGTTGAGAAAAGAATTATAAAGCGGTTCCGCGCCGGACGTGTTCGGTAAAATAATTGTTCCGATTTTGTATTTTTGAATAACGTCGATCAAACCGGCGTAATGATCGGAATGCGGATGCGATAAAATTACGAGATCGATTTTGCGGTTAAAATTGCCGGTAATGTTACTGATTAATTTTGCGGCTTTTGAAGTCGGGCCGCCGTCAACAAGAATGTATTTTTTATCCGGAGTTTGGATAAAAATGGAATCTCCCTGTCCGATATCCAAAAAATGAATATGCAGTTTCCCGTCGGGTAAATTTTGTGTTAAATAAACTATCGCGAGTACGCCGCACAAAATCGCGGCCAGCGCATATTTGATAAACTTCATGCGTTTAAAATCGCACAAAAAGATTAAATACTTTTAAAATAATCCTAAACTTTTTTGGGACCAGGTTCTAAAAATACGCACCAAAAACATGGCGCATACCGCGGGAGAACCTACCTCTTTGCCTTCCTAAACTTCCTCATCAAACCCGCACCAATCGAACCAAGCGCCAGAATCATAATTCCGGCCGGGCCCGTTGCAGGCAGCGCCGGTACCGTAACAGATGTAACTGCGCCAACGCTTTCATTCCCGACCTTATCTTTAACTGTAAGCTTGAAGTAATATTCTTTTCCCGGAACTAAGTTTGTCGTGTTATAAGTAGCTGCATTTGGACCGAGCGATTTTAATTTTGCGTAGGATTCGCCTTTGTTCAAACTCTTGTAAAGTATCTGATCGACAAGATCTTTTGCGCTGTTTATGCTTGGAATCCATGTAAGTTTCGCGATGATATTTTTGATTATCTCCGCGACAAAATTTGTTACGTCTTCCGGCGGAGTCGTATCCGGAAGAAGGGGAGCGTATTCCATTTTGCTCATATCATCCAAGATTTTATTTCCGGATTCATCCGCAACGTCTTTTGCCGTGAATAAATATATTTTATTTTCCGGCATTGCGGTTTTTATAGTAACCGTTGTTTTATCGTCTGAAAGATTTATTTCTTTTATTTCAAGTGTTTTATCCGGCGCGTTTTTCTCGATGATTGCGAAATTCGTTGTTGGATCCGACGAAAGAACAACCGCTTTGTTGAATACCGCTTTTACGGTTGTTTCATCCGTTGAAGTTACGGATTTGAGTTCCAATAATTTTTCCTGCGCGGCATCGGTTTTAACATCTGTTTTGGCGGGCGCGCTCGGTTTTGACTCATCAGCAATGACATCGGCCGACGCTTTTTCGTCTATTTCCGGTTTAACCGCGTCCGCATTTGATAAAACATGTTCCGCGGCGCTTCCTCTGAATAAAGCCGTATCGCCTGATCCGCTCACAACAATCTCGTTATTTTTGCCTTTTAACGCATTGCCAATTGTAACCAGATATTCCGTTTCCGGAATTTGAACGTCGGTTGTAAGAAAAACTTCGGATTCTTGTCCGTCCGGCATAATTATCCCGGACGCTACGCCTGTAACTTTCAATTCTTCCAAGGTGTTATTATCGACTATGTAAAAAAACGATTCCAAATCTTTTTCCGGAATCTGAATCCCCGCGTCGAATGTTAATTTTACGGTTATGGAATCAATCGCTTCCGCTTTATTTAATTTTAATGTTTTTGATTCATTGGGCGCCGCGTCGCCTGTGACGGCTTTATTCCCTTGATCTTGCGGCAATGCCGTAAGAGCTCCAACAAGACCGGACATCGGCGTTGCGTATACTTCCGGACTGAAATAATTGCTTTCATTGCCGGCTTTATCGTATGCCGTAACTGCGAAATAATACGTTTCTCCGTTTTGAAGTCCGCCGATTATATATTGCAATTCGTTCCCAGCGTCTATGTTTTTATCGTATTTAACCGTATTTTCGTTTGTAACTGATTGAGTGCCGTAATAAACTTTATAGCCCGTTACGCCTATGTCGTCCGTTGATTTGTCCCATTCAAGAGATACAAAAGAATCGCCGGGAATTGCATGTAAAATTTCGACGTCTGATGGCGAAGCCGCATCAACCGCATCAAATTGCGCGAATACCGCCGCGGGAGTCAAAAATCCAAGCGACAGCGCGAATAGAATCGGGAAAATATGCAGTTTTTTCATTTTTGTTTTTGTTAATGGGCCTGTATTGCTTATGGCAACGGCCTGTTTGTTTAATTGTATCTATATATTTTAACAAAAAAATCGCCTACAGTCAATAGGGATTGTCATGGTAATTATCCAGAACAACGTGAGGGTATAGTGAAAAAGAGCTATCTTATCACA
>CAZNCD010000012.1:0-14115 GCA_964571575.1 uncultured Candidatus Peribacteria bacterium | reverse complement strand
CGGCTGTAGCAGAATGTATGAGTATATATAAAGCTGCTAAAGAAAGAAGACGTGGGCTTGCAACACAATTACAACAAATCAGAGAGGCAAAATTAGTAATAGACAGCAAGAAAACTGAATTGCTTGCCGTTGTTAGATCTCTCCAATCATCTCCGGAGAGAGACGCATTTATCAATGAAATTGATCGCATCATACCTACGGCTGGAAACGTTATAGCATCCGACGATGTAACTGATGTAAAAAATCGATTGATGTCCGGCGCTATTAAAAATGCTTTCAATGCCGTCCTCCCTCCTTCGGCTGGTACACCTGCAACAACCAGAAGTTTTTCCGTTGTATTGCAAGAAAGACTTGATCAGCTGAAGCACACAAAAGAAATCAGAGAAAAAGAGTTAACAAAGTCTCAAGAAACTCGCGAAACGAAATTAACGCCTGAAGAACTTGTTTATAAGTTATTTCATTATTATTTCACGCATAGACAAAACCAGGGCGGTTTTCTGGAAAATGATCCGAATATTCTTCCTGATTACTGGATTTCAGACCAAAACACCCCATTCATGAATAAACTTCGAGATAGAGCTTTGCTTGCGACTAGATTCGCAATTTCTGAGGCAAAGGACCAGGCTGTTTTTGCGCAATTATACGCGAATCGCGGACTTGCCCAGCATGCGTTAGCGCAAAGAACCAGATGGGGCAGGTTTATGGAATGGGGCAGATCTGGACGGCTCGGCAATAAAATCGCGACAGCGTTCGGCAGGCCGGAGCAGGTTACATTTGATAAAATTCTGGAAAGAATACGCACTGTTGAAGTAACAAGAAACAACAAAACTGAAAGGCCTTTTACGGAATTGGAATTGAAAAAAATTGTTACGCGCGGAGATCTTAGAAAAGCCATACACGATAAAGAATTGAAGACGGAAGATTTGCCTTTGCTCGCTAGTTATCTTGAAGTGATGCTTAAAGAATCTTCAAAAATTGAAATCAGACCCGCGGACGCGGAAATGGTTTACAGAACAATCAGGAATTTGCGGCTTGTGCGTCAGGAAATATTACATAAACAATTTATGGAAGAAGCCGCGAGAAAGCCGGGGAGCATGCCTGAAAAATTAAAAGAGTTTTGGAAAACAAAATGGGCCGCGGAAGAAGAACTTGATAGACAAATGACTGATGAAGCCATGAAAAGAGAATTTGTTAAGGCGCTTGAGAAAAAGAAATTCAGCGCTGATAAAAAGAAAATTGTCGGCGATATAATAAATGATTTGAAAGCCGGAACAATAGGTATTCACGAAGCAACCGCGAGACTGCATCAATCCGGATATAAGCTTGGAAGATTAACAGGGCTTGGTCTTTGGAGCCGCGCGAGAGCTTCGGAAACAAAAGATGCGGCCAAGAAAGCCGCGATAGCAACCGGCGCCGCGATTGCGGCAAAACTGCCTGAAGGAACAACAATCAAAAAAGCCGCACTTGCGATTCCAAAATGGACAATATACAAACCCGCTAAATTTGTAGCATGGGATACTCCAAAATTCGCGTTATGGACAGCGCCGAAGGGCGTGCTAAAATATGCATGGCGACATGTAAAGCAGGCCGGCACTGACATGAAGAGTGTTTTTGGAACAGCAATAACAGGCGGCGGCGCTCCGGGCGCAAAACCGGCCGCATCCCATTAACATTAAAAAAATAAAATGGCACAACAAAACGAAAATGAGGAATTGAATCAGTTTATAGAAAGATACATCGACCAGGTCATAAAAGATTTGAAGCTCTCTAAAATTGACGCCAAAACCGAAAAGGATTTGCGTGATATGATTAAAGAAAGAGTCGAAAAACGGCTTATGGCAATGATAATCCAAAATTTGCCGGATACGGAAATCGATAAAATAATGGAGCAAATCGATAAAGAAGGCGTAACGGACGCGGAAGAGATTGAAGCGTTTGCGCAGGCCGTAGGAAAAATTCCCGATTTTCCGGAGAAATTCAAGGCCGCGCTTAAAGAATTGCATAAAGAACTTACGGAAGATGCCGAGGAATTGAAAAAATACGCGAGCGGAGAAAAGCCGGAAGAAAAACCCGCCGTGTAAGTTGAAAAATAGGTCAGAATCTGGTATAATCTATAAATAGATGGCGGTTGGTGCCGTCCGAAAATAAAAACAAAAAAATGGGAAATCCAAAAGGGCCAATACAGGGACCTCCGAAAGTGCCGCAACAAACGCCTAAATTAACCGTGGCGCCGCAAACGCTTACAAACGCGCCCGCGCAAACTCCGGATCAGGTCAAACAAGATGCGCGAGAACAACTTGAGCAACTTGTAAGCGAGATCTCCGGTGTAAAAAGAGATGGTTTGCTCAAAGCTTTGAGAGAAGATGGAATCCATTACAAGGAATGGCTGATGCATCCGGCAAGCCCGGCATCCGTAAAAGAAATGCGGAAATATCTTCCCGCTTCGGCGGGATTGGAAGTTTTAATAAAAGGTCTTCAAGCGCCGGCTTCAAGTCCGGAAAGAAAACAAGCCGAGGAATTTCTTGGCAGACTGATTCATAACATAGACGCCAGATATCAAAGAGTGGCGGAATCAGAAGAACAACTCGGACATGTGAGAGAAGACGCGGCTTTGGGCAGTGTTAAAGATGTTTTAAACACAATGGTCACGAATTACAAAAGAGGCAGCGGAGCTGAGAAAGTCGCTTCATTGGCGGCGGTTGGAATCGGACTTTATTTATTGAATTTGATTTATAAAACTCCGACAGGAAAAGGCGTCATAAGATTTGGCCTTGGAGCTTTTGCGGTCAATATAATAACAAGATTGGCAACCGGAAAATCTCTTCTTGAACATCTTGGAGTTGGACAAGCGAAAGAATCGCTTGCTCCGGAAATAAGAAAACTCGCGGAAAAAGTGCGTATCGCGGATGATCCGCAAAAATTAAAGGCGTTGGCAAAAGTCGGAACCGTTGATATCAAATTGCTATGGCAGGCTTATTACGGCGCGCAAGGCGCTCAAATTGAACCGACTGAATTTGGAATTTATGACGGTTCTTTAAAAGGAACCGAACTTTATGAAATTATGGATACTTTGGTTCTGAAAGCCGGAAACGGCGATAGAACAAAAGGCCAGAAATTTTTTCAAGAGAAATTTTTGAGGGGAGACAGACAATGGAATTTATTTGAAGTATCCATGTCTTTGTTTTCACAAGAAGCTCTTCGCGGAATAAGAGACGCTGAATTGTCAAAATACCGCGCGGAATTAAGAGAAATTTTCAAGAATCATCCTGATTACGGACTTATGATGAATGATGATATGACTGTATCGGTTCTTGGATGTCCGATGTATGGCGTCCAAAGAATTGAAAATGAAAAAGACAATCCCGTTTATATTTTTGAAGTTGAGCCGGGGAAAAGCGTAACGATCCCAATGAAACAGTCAGCCGCGGAACGCAGCGCATCAATGCTTGCTTTAACCGAGGTGATAAAAACAAAAATAAAAAATTTATTGCCGAATGATCCAAAACTGCGCAATGCGAAAATCGAGCGCAAAGGTTCGGGTATGATTTTGGTTGGAGTTGAAATCGATGGTAAAAAATATGATTTGGAAGTTGCTTTTGACGATACAAATCCGGAAAAACCGGTTCTTAAACTCCTTTATCAGGGACAGGTTGTCAAAGCGTTCGTTACTTTGAATGAAACCGTTTCCGCAAAAGATCTTGAAAACGCGCAATATGCTTTAAAACTTACTACCACCGTCCCCATTTTAAGAGGACTTGACGTGAGAGTTTACAGCGTTACTGATAATCCCGCGGCGCCCGGGTATAAATATATTCAAGGAGAAGTCGCGGGAGAAGGATTTGAAAGCGTAAAATTTATGGCTTATGAACAAGACGGCGGCGTTTATCTTTATCAAGCAAGCGCTGTTGAATTTTTAAAAAATGAAGCGTTTTTAGCCAGAAAAAAACGCCAGGCTGAAGAAGAATTGCGCGCGAATTCCGGCAAATTGAAAGATATTATTCATCAAGTTCCGGAAAGAATCTGGAGAATCACAGCTTTATGGAAAGGCGCGAGTGGAAGCATCAGAGAAAATTTGTTTGAAGCGAGCGTTGACGCAAAAACCAAAGAACTTGTTGAAATTTATATTCATAAACTCAGAAACGCAAAAAGTCTTGATGAGGCGCAAGCCGCGTGGAATAACGTTATATCAAAAGGCGGGCAAGACTTTGACAATCTTGAACACACTCTTTTTGAAGCGGTGCGCGATGACAAGAAATTCTCGGATGAAGATTTCAAAACGACTCTTGATCAGCTTGATACCATCGAATATGCGTCGCCGGAATTGCAAGGCGTTATGCTTGCGATAAGAAACAGGATGCTGGAATTTGATTACAATGGGCTAGACCAAAGCGATATAACAAAAATGGCGACTCAAGTTTATGGCGCCACGCGCGAAGTGATCAATCATTTCACAAAAGAGTTTGCGACTGAGCAATCTTTGATGCCGAATCAAATCGCATATCTGAGATATCTGGAGGGCGTTGTTGTTGATCAGCTTGCAAGAATCCAGATAAAAAGCACCGGACTTCTCGGCACAGGTCTTAAAAAGACCGTTGATTTGGGAAACTTTCCGGAGAGTACGGCTCAGTGGGGAATAAAAGAATACAAAGATTGGGCAGCTACTCATCCGGATGCTGGAAAAGAAAAAGGCCCGCAAATTCCAAAAGTATTAGCTGATGTTCAAAATAGAATGTTGGATGTCCGTGATGAAGTTATAAGAGACGCTCAAACCGCGGGCAAATCAAATCATGATATAAATGAAACTTTGGATCGCGTTTACGGAAAAGCCTCTGAAAATTGGCCTGTTTATCAAGCTAAATCAAAAGAAATAGCCGCGATAGCTGATTCGGTCGGCCGTGAAACCGCGTTGAAAAAGTATCGCAAGGATGTAAGACACGAGTTTGGGTTGAAATAAAGAAATAGACTGGACAAAGCCTCGGAAGGGCGGGGTATTGACAAAAGCAGTTGAATTGATATAATTGCTTCCTTTTTTTAAACGCATATATGTATCAAAAAAGGAAGTGCTATATTTTCGCGACTCTGGTTTTATCTTTGATTTTTCTGATTTTCTCGTCTAATCTCAATGCTTTGGAATCAATGGCGGCATCGCCGGTTGTTATTAAAAATACAAAATCAATTTTGGATTTTAGCGGCGAGCACACGGCGCGAGCGCACAATGAGGCAAAGAATCCGACTTTGCCGGTTCTAAGTCAAGCAAACTTTATAAATAAACCGGTTGCGCTCGCGCCTGTTTTGCCTTTTGAAATACATACCGACGGCGATCTTGCAACGTGCGAAAAAACTGTTTCAAGCGCTCTCTCTGTTTTACCTAGGGACCATGTTCTTGGGCTTGAAACCATAAATCTCACCGGCAAGAAAATGGACAGGCGCGGATATGGCGGTTACGGTTCGATTGATCTTCAATGCGTTGACATGGATGAAACGGAATTGATTGGCGTTTTAATCCATGAAATGGGGCATATTGCTGACACGAATTTTTTGATGGGCGGGAATAATGTCGCGAGTGTTTTTATTGATTATAATAGATATCTTTCATCTGATGATGAGAGCGTTGATTTTTATGCGATAAGCTGGGTTGATTCTTCACAAATGAAGCGCGATGCTACGAAAATGAACTTTGTTTCGCTTTATGCCATGACTAATCCTTTTGAAGATTTCGCGGAAACATACGCGATGTATGTTTTGCACGGAGGTCAATTTAAAAAAATGGCGGAGAAAAATAACGTGCTTGCTGAAAAATATAATTTCATGAAAAATAATGTATTTTTTGGCCGCGAATTTGAGAACGATTCCGCGTATATGAACAGTGCCGTCCGCGTGTACGATTCGACAAGAATGAAATTTTCTCTTGCAAAATTTCTCGGCAAGTAGTAGATTATTAGTCGTCTTTCCTTTTGTGTATTTAGGATGCTGAGGCTTTAAGTCTTTTCTAGGGCTAAAGGCGTTGACACTCCTAAAACACTAGAAGCTCCTCTCCAAGCGGGAGGAGCTTTTAATATATATGGCGGAAAAACCTTGGGGTTTTTTTCGCGAGAAATTGCCTCCGAGAAATTGCCTCCGTCCCCACTTTGCGTTAATATCAATAAGCATGGTGACCGTAGCTCAGTTGGCAGAGCATCTCGCTGTGGCCGAGAGGGTCGAGGGTTCAAGCCCCTCCGGTCACCCCACTACGTCCGAAGCGCAAGCGTAGGACGCTATTATCAAATTATTTTATGCATCGCGGAATCGAAGGAAAAACATCTTTAAAAACTCCCGATGAAATAAAAAGCTGGGCGGAACGCGGCTTGCGATAAATTTTCGATGACAAGCAGTTCTAAGCGGATTTTTCAATCGTATCCATAATTTTAGAAAACATTATTTCCAGAAAATCTTTCAACTCGTTGTATGCCGGGATTTCGTGGTGTCGGCTTAGATAATCCCTTACGACAAAAGCCGCAAATTGAACCACGAGAAGTTTTATTTTGCCATGATCGTCAAGTACCGTGCGTTTCACGCGCTCAACGTTTGTACGACCCTGAATAATCATGCCGCCAAACCAGTGCCTCATATCACGCTTGACGGTTTCATTGTCCGCGTAAGGATTTTCTATCTCGATTTGAGGAATTTGCGTTTCCGTTCCGACAACTTCTTTTTGAAACTCATCGCCAAGCACCATAACGCTTAAAACAAAATGCGGCGGAACATTTTGCTCCAGAACGCGCGACGCAAGAAGCAAAATATCTTTTTTCTTCGGATCTTTAAAAAAATGGAGAAGAATTTGTATAAGACGGTCTTCTTTTTGTTTTTGGCGCGCCTCGTCCTTGGCGGATTTTTGCATTGCCGCGGCCGCTGATTTCATCTGCTCTTTAAACTTTTCAAACGCCTCTTCCGACATTGCTTCTCCCTGGCCTTCGCCGGGAGCAAACATATCCAAATCTGCCATATTTATAGATTAGATTAAGCCGGCATAACGCTCACGACAACTTGAGCTTTTCGATGGCCGTCGAATTTGCGAACTCTTTTTTCCTGAAAAACCACTTTTCCGGCGATTCTAGCCAAAATCGTGTGATCTTTCCCTAAAATAACGTTTCTGCCGGGAAGAAATTTTGTGCCTCTCTGGCGTATGATGATGTTTCCGGCGTCCGCTCGCTCGGAACCGTAAACTTTTACGCTGAGACGCTGACCCGGAGAATTTCTATTATTTTTACTGGAGCCACCAGCTTTTTTATGTGCCATAGTTTTATTTATATAGACCTGTGTTCGCTTGTTATGGAGTTGCTTCGCAACTTTTATTTCCATAGAGCTGTGCTCCGCTTCGCGGAGCGCTCTGTTCGCGAATGGCCTGAAATAAAATCAGAGTGCGTGTATAATTTTACGAATATTTGAAATAATTGCAAGAGGATTTGGGCACCACCGTCCCCATTCCTTGACAAGTGTACTATATTGTGTTAAGGTTTATTTATGAGTGAAAAAGGCTTAAATTTTAGCGTCGAAGCGTTTTCCGATGATTCTGAAACCGGAAATAATAATCCGGGAGTGCAACGTCCCGTGCAACGTCTTGTAAAAAGATACGGTTTTCTGGTTATGCTGGCTATGTTGGGAGTAATCGCGGGTTGTGGAGGCAAAGACGGCAAAAAAGATGAAAAATTCCCCGGAAGATCAATCAGGATAACCGCTTCTTTATCGGTCCCCTCGCCGCCGGAAACCGATAATATCGACAAACCGGAGTTTTTTGATCAAGAAAAAGCGTGTGATCCAAAAACTTTTGACATACATGAAGCCATCGGAAATAGAGATTCAAGAAAATATCTCGGTGCGTGCGGTAATGCCGAGACTTTTCAATATTTGGCAAGATTCGCCGAGCTTGTTCGCGGATTTTATGATCCTATTCATCCGGAATCCGTTTTTGCAAAATTAAAACTGGCGTTTACAAATGAAAGTATTTCCGCCCTTATCAGTGTTGCCAAATTCCTGGAAGTTCCAATCGAGGAAGCCGCGACAAAAGCGGGCTTGGATGAATTTGAAAGACTTCTTTACCATATAATTTCGTTTGAAAATTCCGGCGGACTGGATAAAGGGTCTCATAGCGGCTGCGTTGGCCCGTCCCAAATTCAATCTAATTGGCTTAAAAGTCCCGTATGTGCAGATGTTGAAAATTTTAAATCGTTTGAAGATAAAAACGGTCACGCCACTTTTGACGGAAGATATGATCCCATCGCGAATGTGGAAGCCGGTGCGCGCATCTTTAAATATTATATTAATTTAATAGGGGAAAATCATCCTGATTTTGCCATGCTTGCTTATAATCAAGGGGAAGGAAGCGCTATGAGTTTTGTGGAATGGTGGGCCAGAAGCAATTCGGATAAAAAAACATCAAAAGCTTATCGCGATTGGTGCGGAAAAGCGCCTTTGCCTTTAGACAGACCTCTGGTTATAAAAAGGAAAAACGGAACTGTCATCAGGGCCACATGGTGTCCGGAAATCCCGCGTAAAGGTAAAAATAAAGGTAAAATGCAATTTCCCAATACCGCGCGATTCAGACAATTGCTTGATATGCTGAATGTGCCTCTCGCCCAAATGCTTAAAGATGAAAAAGTTTATAAAGGGCTTATGGACAGTATGAATGGCGGCCGCGGGTATTTGTCTAAAATTCTCGGCGTATGGGAAGTCATGTTGCATAAGCTGGGCGTCAAAAGCATTGCGTCCGATGAAGTTTGGAGACAAGCGGGCGGAAGAAAAGGCGTAAATAGAACCGCTCCGCAAACAACGGATGTCGGAAACTGGCCGATTGTATTTGACGGTAAAAGCGCCGAAGTTAAACATCAATGGGTTGATTTGTATAAACCCGTGAAATTGCCAAAAGGAGTTTCTTTAAGAAAATTCGCGGTCCAACATGGACTTGATTTTGAAGCACTCGCGTTTATAAATCAACAAATTCGCAATGACGATGCCGCATTTCCGGAAGATGTAAGAATTTGGGTTTTAACGGATAAAGGACAGAAAGAATGGAATAGTTTGTTTGCTGAAATGGTTATCCCCGCCGATACGAATTTAGATGATTTTGCGAAAAAAAACGGTTATAAATTATCCGTTTTGCTGCATATAAACACAAAAGTGATCGGAAAAATAAATCCGTTTAAATCTTTCGGGAAACCAACGCGTATTGTTGTCCCCAAATCCGGATCCGACGAAAGCGCGTATGCTTATTTTGTACAACAGGGCATTTCTCTTATAGATAAAGCGCGGAAAGCGATGGAAACTCCAAAAAAATCAAAAGACAAGAAATTCGGCAAGAAATCGTTTAACAAACCGCCAAAAAAATCGTCCGGAAAATCAAGACACAGATAACGGCGAAACGGGCTTTTACCCTTTATTTATCGGCCAAAATGTGATATAATCATATGATTATCATATTATTATGTTAAAGCGAAAAATCAGGCCGATTGTTGCGATATTTGTCGCCGCGATGATTTCACTGAACTATGCGGTTGTATTTGCGCAAGCCGTAACCGATATGATTCCTCAAAAAAACGTCATAATAAAAGATAAGGTCAAGAGAGCTGAAGATGAAGCCAAAAATACGACAATTGAAGACGCAAATAAAGTTTTGAAAAACGCGATGTTTTTGATACAACTGCAAAATCAGCTGAAAGACGCAAATTCGTCTTATCGTAAAAACAGCGATGCTTTTAATAAGACGAAAGCGCAGCTTGAGGCCGTTCAGACGCAAGTCGCAAGCCTTAAAGATCAAATCGCGCATTTTGACGATGTCATAAGTTATATGAATAAAAAAATAGACGTTGTTTCAAAACAAATTTACGAATACAACAAATCGCTCGTGAGCATTTATAACGAAATCGATGTTTATAAAATCGCTTATCAGGAACAAAAAAGACTTCTCGAAGATTATGTGAAAATGCTTTATAAACAGGAAAATCAATATTTGAGTTTTGAATCGAACGGAGAGATAAGCGCTATTAAATTACTTCTTGCGGATAATTCCGTAAGCGATACTTTAAAATCAATGAGATACCTTGAGCTTCTTGAGAAAACCGGACAAAATCTCGCTCAAAATATGATGTCTCACGCTTCTTATATCGTAAAAAAACAAACCGCGATGGAGGAACAAAAATCAAAACTCGACGCGTTAAAAGATGAACTTCAAAATGAAAAAGACGCTCTTCAGGAGCAAAAAGTCGCAAAAGCCATGTTGCTCAAAACAACTCACGGCGAAGAGGAAGTTTATAGAAATTTGGTCGCTCAATATCTGCGCGAACAAGAAGATGTTTTGGATGAAATATCAACCCTGCGCGATAATATGAAATTTATCGACGGCAAATTGAAAGAGCTCGGCAGCAACGCGACTGTCGCGGATTTGAAATCCATCGTTGATGAAAGAACGCGGCAGATGTATGAACTCCAAAATTACTCGGATCCCAACGCGATATTTAATTGGCCCGTGAAGCCGAGCCGCGGCATAAGCGCGTATTTTCGCGACAGCGCGTATCGCGCGACATTCGGAATACCGCATAATGCCATAGATATCCCAACTCCGCAGAACACAAATATTCTCGCGCCGCGAGACGGTTATATTTATAAAATCAAAGACAACGGTATGGGCTACAATTATATAATCATGATGCATAGCGATGGATTTATGACGGTTTACGGACACGTTTCCGAATTCGTCGCGCATGAAGGACAGTTTGTCAAAGCCGGTGAAGTTATCGGTTTGACGGGCGGCATGCCGGGCACAAAAGGCGCCGGTGCGATTACAACCGGACCGCACCTGCATTTTGAAATTTTGAAAAACGGAGCTTATCAAGATCCGCTTGATTATGTTTCTTTATTGGCTTTGCCGCTTAACAGTTTGCCGTCAAAATATACTGAAAAACTTATGCAGGAAAGAAAAGAAGCCGGAATGCAAGAACAAATTTTGGCGCCCGATACCGCGCCTATCACAAAAGAAAATATTGAAAATTTGATTGAAGAAAACGCGAAGAAAGAATCGGATGTTTATCAAAAAATGATTGATCGATCGAATAAGTCTCCGGCGAGTATTTCCCCGTAAAGAGCATAGTCCCGTTTGATTGCGATGTCGCGCGATTTTTCCGCGTGCTATAATCGAGTCATGAAATCTTACACGGAGTATCTTTGGTTCAACACGGAAAAGCGCAGAGATTATGTTTTGATAACCGATCAGATTGAAGCCGCAGTTGCGAAGAGCGGCGTACGCGAAGGATTCTGCCTTGTCTCGGCAATGCATATCACTGCGGCGGTTTACGTCAATGACAATGAAAACGGCTTGATTGAAGATATCGACGAATGGGTTGAAAAACTTGCGCCGTTTCGGTCAAACTACAAGCACCATCAAACCGGCGAAGATAACGGGGACGCGCATTTAAAAAGATTATTGCTCGGTCATCAGGTTATTTTGCCTGTCACAGACGGGAAATTGGATTTGGGGCCGTGGGAAAGCGTGTTTTACGCCGAGTTCGACGGACAGCGTAAGAAACGCGTGATCGTAAAAATTATCGGAGAATAATGATCAAAAACTGTAAAAATTGCGGAAAATGCGGAGAGAAAATTGTTACGACTTATTCTTCCGACCGACCTGAAATTGTTTACTGCGAAAAATGTTATATGGAAACCGTGTATAATTAAAAATATGAACACAAAAAAACGAACAAAGAAATTGATCAGTATTCTTAAAAAGCTTTATCCTGATGCTAAAATCGAACTTAAATTTGAAAACAATATGCAGTTGTTGGCGGCTGTGATTTTGTCCGCGCAATGCACGGACAAATGCGTGAACATGGTTACGGAAACTCTTTTCAAAAAATACAAAACTCCGGAAGATTTTGCAAAAGCGAATGCGAAAGCTTTTGAATGGGAGATAAGAAGCACCGGTTTTTATCATAACAAGGCATGCAATATTATCGGGGCGGCAAAAATGATTGTTAGCAAATTTTGGGGAAAAGTGCCGGATAATATGGAGGATTTGATAACTTTGCCGGGCGTTGCAAGAAAAACCGCAAATGTTGTTTTATGGACTGCGTTTGGCAAAAACGAGGGTGTGGCAATTGACACTCATGCGATGCGTTTGTCGCAGCAATTAGGACTCACAAAAGGACGAACTCCTGAAAAAATTGAAAAAGATTTGATGAATTTGGTGCCGCGGCATTTATGGGGTTGGTTTTCGCTGGCGCTTGTTTTGGCGGGAAGATATATCTGTCCCGCGCGGGTCAAGTGCAGTTTAGAAATCTTGGGGAGAGGCGATTACAAAAAGTGGCCTGTTTGACGCGGGCAAAAATTGGCCATTTATAAAATCCAGCGCCCGCCAATAAAAAAATCGGCTGCTAATAAAATCGCACATCGGTCGATAGAAAAACTGCCCCGAAAATGGTTCCTAAATTTGTTCTTTCTCCCGCGCGCGCTTCAACATCTCGTTCAGATATTTGATTTCTTCATCGGTGAATTTTGTTTTCGGCCCTGCGTTAAAAGGGTTTGGCTGGCCGAGCGCCGTTATCATGTCTTTTGCGATAAAAATCGGCACATTCGCATAAAAAGCGAGCGCGATTGAATCACTGGGTCTGCTGTCTATTTCGATTTCCGCGCCGCTTGATTCAATAATAATCAACGAGTGGAAAGTGTTATTTTCAATTTTATTGATGATGATTTTTTTGATTTTTCCGCCAAGGGTTTCCGTGATGTTTTGAATTAATTTGTGCGTCATCGGCCGCTCCATCGCGGCTTTTTGCATGGCTATTGCGATTGCGCGCGCTTCCGGATAGCCAAGCCAGATGGGTAGGATTTTATTTTCGATTTCGTCGTGCAAAATCACAGCGGGACTATGCAGTCTTTGCTCTTCCACAAGAGCGATAATTTTTACCTGCGCTAAAGTTTTTTGCTCCATAGTTCCAGTATAAACCTTGTTGAACGCGCGCCGCAACTTTTTATCGCCTCAATGTTTATGCGCCGCGAGCGGCTTAATATCCGCGCCAATCGCTTTTGAGATATTTTTGAAACCGTCGCGCTTGAGAAGTTTTACAAGTCCGCGATTTATATCTCCGATTGCTGTCGGACCTTCGTAAATCATTCCGGTTAAAACTTCAATGAGCGAGGCGCCGAGTCTTATTTTTAAGTACGCGTCTTCCGCGGTGAACACTCCCCCGCTCCCGATAATTATGTATTTGCCGCGCGTTTTTCTGTAGATTTCCGCGATAAGTGAATTTGATAAAGTTTCCGCGGGTTTTCCGCTTATTCCGCCTTTCATTTCCGGTGTAATTTCGTTTTTTACGACCGGAATTTTTTTCCAATCTTTCGCCAGATTTGCGACAATAAAACCTTTAATTTTATAGCGCGAAACGATTCCGAGCATTTCATCAATATCAACGGAAGTAAGGTCTGAAGCGATTTTCAAGAAAATAAGCTTGCGGCTGCCGACACTATCGATTTTTTTGAGCAAATCGTCGAGCGTAGCGGTGTCCATATGCGAAGTTTCGTGTGAAACATTCGGACAGCTCACATTTATTACAATCGCGTCACCAAGGTGTTTTATTTTTTCAAAACACGCGGCATAATCATCGTTCCCTTTTTTGCCGATTAATTTGCGGTCGTTTGTTTTCGCGATATTTATAAAAACCGGAAAGCGGAATTTTTGCTTTTCGAGCCTGCGCGCGATTTTATCAGCGCCTTGATTCATCAGGCCGTAATAAACAACCAGCCCGCGTGAGCGGACAAGCCTCCAAAGCCGCGGACGCGGATTTCCCTTGAAAGCCGACTTTGTAATCGAACCAACTTCCATAAATCCGTATCCCACTTCCGACATAATATTTACGGCAACACCGTTTTTATCATATCCTCCGGCAAGTCCGATTGGATTTTTAAAATGTATGTTGAGAATTTTTTGTTCGAGAATCGGATTTTCGTATTTAAAAAGCCGCGCTGTGAATTTTCGCGTAAGATTGAACGCGCCAAGAATCGCGCCTGTGCGTATAAATAAACGGTGGATATCTTCCGGATCGAATTTAAAAAGAATCGGACGGAGAAAATATTTGTAGAGGAATTTGACGA
>CAZNCD010000011.1:0-14244 GCA_964571575.1 uncultured Candidatus Peribacteria bacterium | reverse complement strand
TCTTAAATTTTATTTTTGATTTTCAATAGATTTTGTTTAAAATAAACTTGAAGCGGTGAATTCTCCAGGCTTAAACCAAGCCCATATCGCCACGGTTTTTTAATATAACAGGTTATATCTATAACGATTTTATAGACTTTATAAGCGATTTAGTTGGGCGGTCTATGAGAGATTTTTTCTGATTTGTAATTTTGTCATTTTTACATTTCTCGCCTATAATACCCTCAGCGCTTTTATAATTTTTTTATGGCCGAACAATCTCAAGAATTTTCCGACCGTCTGAAGAAACTTAAAGATTTTCGCACATCAGGAGCCAACCCATATCCGGAAAAATATGAGCGAACTCACACCGCGGCTGGAGCGATAGCAAAGACCGAAAAAAATAACGTACGCGAAATGGATAAAGTCGTTGCCGCGCCCGCGAACACAATCCGATTATGCGGCCGTTTAACCGCTTTCCGCTCCCACGGCAAAATTTGCTTCGGCGATTTGACGGATTTTTCCGGAAAAATCCAAATTTGTCTCGCGCATCAAATTATCGGCGAAAAAGCTTACGAGGATTTTGCCAAAAAAATCGATGTCGCGGATTTTATCGGCGTTTCCGGCGAATTAACCAAAACCCGCACAAATCAAATCACTCTCATTGTCAAAGAATACATATTGCTCGGCAAAACCTTGCGGCCGCTTCCGGAAAAATGGCACGGGCTTCAAGATGTCGAAGCGAAATACCGGTACAGATATTTGGATACGATTATGGATCGTGCCGTAATGGACAGATTTTTGCTCCGAACGCGCCTCATTTCTCTTATTAGAAAATATCTTGACGAACGCGAATTCATTGAAGTTGAAACCCCGATTCTTTCCGCAAAAGCATCCGGCGCAATCGCAAAACCGTTCATAACGCACCATAATGCGCTCGATAAAGATTTTTACCTTAGAATCGCTCCGGAAACCTATTTAAAACGCCTTATTGTCGGCGGATTTGAGCGCGTTTATGAATTCGCAAAATGTTTCCGGAATGAAGGAATCGATCCGTCGCATCATCAAGAATTCACAATGCTCGAATATTACGCCGCGTACTGGAATTATGAAGATAACATGAAATTCACCGAAGAACTTTTTGCGTATTTTCTTAAAGAATTATTCGGCAAACTTAAACTTGGGATTTACGGAACTGATATAGATTTTACCCCGCCTTATCCGCGCAAAACAATGTGGGATTTGATTCTTGAATACGCAAAAATCGACATCAAAAAAATCAACACAACGGATAAACTTCGCAAAGAAATCACGGCCAAAAAAATCAAACTCGAAGAAGATATTTCAAAATTCGGATTTGGGAATCTTGTTGACGCGCTTTATAAAAAAACCGCGCGCCCAAAGTTGATTCAGCCGGTTTTTGTTACAAATCAACCTATAGAGCTATCCCCTCTCGCACGAAAAAACGATAAAGACCCTTCAATTACAGACAGATTTCAGCTTGTTGTTAACGGTTGGGAAATCGTGAACGCATATTCGGAGCTGGTTGACCCCGTTGATCAGCGCAGCCGTCTTGAAGAACAAGCGAAACTAAAGAAAAAAGGCGATGTCGAAGCAATGGAAATGGATGAAGATTATTTGCTCGCGATGGAACACGGCATGCCGCCGATTTCCGGCTGGGGCATGGGAGTTGATCGCGTTATTGCGCTTCTCACAAGCCAAGAAAACATCAAAGACGTTATCCTGTTCCCGTTGATGAAATAGGGGACGGTTCTCTATATACAGAATATGAAAAAATTCTATAATACACTTTTCATTCTCAGTCCTTGGTTTATTTTGCTGGGGATGCTCCAAACAAATTTCCAAAAATTTCTTCCGTATCAGGAATATTTTAAAGGCAGATATTTTTTTGATTTTTATACCGTCACGGATATATTTATGGCTTTTTTAATCGCCGTATTTTTCATCGGACTGGTTGTTAAAAAAACTTCATTCAACAAAAATAAAATCCCGCGCGAACTGCTAATTTGCGTGGCGCTTTTATTTATCGCGGGCGCAATTCAAATACTTTTTCAAAAAATATACGAACCGATTTTGACAGCTCCAATCGAATATTTCAGAAGCATGATTTTATATCCTGTCGTATATATTTTGTTGATTTTCAAAACCCTTGATCAAAAAACAATAAATAGCCTTGTTATAAGCTATATTTTGATGATTGCGATTTTTTGCGCCGCGGCTCTCGCGCAATATTTCTTTAAAATTTTTTCGGGCGTCCAATACGATTTTATGGGTCGCCTCGTTTGGCCTTATATTGATTTTGTTACGCTTAAATGGCAAAGTGCGAACTGGATTGCGTTTTTTGTAACGCCGGGACTGATTATTTCTTTTATAAAAACTTTCAATGCGATTAAATCGCGAAAATTCAACACGGAATTTTATATTTTTGCAGTCGCGTCCATGCTTTCCGCAATAACGATTTATTTTGTTCAATCATACGGAGCTTATGCCGCGATTTTTGCCGCAATCGCAGTTTATTTATTCAGAACGCTGAAATTTAAATATTTTTTAGTAGCCTTATTATGCCTTATCTTAGCGGCCGGCGGCATTTATATGATTCAAAAAAATTCGCTTAAATACAAAGTTTTAACGGGCGAACAAGCATATAAATATAAAACTTCAACAGAGGCGCGGACGGATATTTATAAAATGGATTTATATATAATCAAAAATTATCCATTAATGGGCGCGGGTTTGAACCAATATCAAAGTTTTTTCAGCCAAAACAAGCAAATTCTGGGCCGCGATTTCAACGAACTTACGATTCCGCCGCACGCCCATAATTTTTTCCTGAGTTTTTGGACATCGCTTGGAATTTTTGGTGTCGCCGCCATGCTTATTTTGATAATAGGGATTTTTTGGCGCATTAAATTCAACCCAACAACACCGGCTTTATTCGCGCTCATCGCCATAATGACGCACGGTTTGATCGATTCATATTATTGGAAGCCCGAAATCGCGTACACGGTTTGGCTTGTTATAGCCTTCTCTTATCTATACAACACTTCTTTCGCGCGCAAGATTGGATAAAAAAACGAGTGATGTTAGAATAGAATCACTCTATGGATAAAATTGCTGTAATCGATTTCGGCGGACAATACGCGCATTTAATCGCGAACAGAATCAGAAGATTAAAAGTGTTTTGCGAAGTTTTCGGCACGAATGCGGACGCGGAAAAATTAAAATCATACAAAGGCATAATCCTGTCCGGAGGACCTCAAAGTGTTTATAGCGAATTCGCGCCCGCCATTGATAGGGAAATTTTTACATTGAAAAAGCCAATACTCGGTATTTGTTACGGACATCAATTTATGGCTTTTTCGCTTGGGGGAACAGTTGGCCCCGCGACCGTAAAAGAATACGGGAGCGCAAAATTAACAGTACAAAATCCAATCGGCGTATTAAAAGGCCTTAAAGAATCGGAAATCGTTTGGATGAGCCACGGAGATGAAGTTACGGCCCTTCCGCCCGGATTTGAACCAATGGCGCACACAGAAAATTGTCAATTCGCGGCATTTCAGGATTCAAAAAGAAAACTTTACAGCATTCAATTCCACGCTGAAGTAACGCATACCGCGGCGGGAATGAAAATTTTTGAAAATTTTCTGAACATCTGCAAAGTTAAAAGAGAATGGGGGATAAACAGATTTCTGCGCGAAATAAAGCAAAAAATAAAAACCCAGGTCGATAAAAGAAAAATATTCATGATGGTTAGCGGAGGCGTTGATTCAACGGTTGCATTCATGCTTCTCAAACGCATATTCGGCGCAAAAAGAATATTCGGACTTTTTGTCGATACGGGATTTTTGCGGTTAAACGAACAAGAGAATGTGATGAAAACTTTCAAAAATCTCGGCGCAAAAAACGTTATATGCTATGACGCTTCAAAGGAATTTTTCTCCGCGTTGTCATACGTGACGGATCCGGAAGAAAAGCGCCGCATAATCGGGAATTTATTCATAAAAATCCAAAAGAAAGTCGTTAAAAAACTCGGGCTCGATGAAACACGCTGGATGCTTGGCCAAGGCACGATTTATCCGGATACAATTGAAACCGGCGGAACAAAACATGCCGCTAAAATCAAAACGCACCACAATCGCGTTAAAATTATTGTCGATATGCTGGAAAAAGGGCTTGTTATCGAGCCTTTAAAAGATTTATACAAAGACGAAGTGCGATGGCTTGGTGAAAAACTAAACATCCCGAAAGAAATAATTTGGCGCCATCCTTTCCCCGGTCCGGGATTGGCTGTCCGATGCCTGTGTGCCGCAAAATCTTCATATCCGAAAAACAAACAAAGCCTTGAAAAAAAGATAAATAAACTTCTCGCCCTTTACGGATTCACGGGAAAAATTTTGCCGATAAAAAGCGTCGGCGTACAGGGCGATGACAGAACATACAAACATCCGGTTGTGATTATCGGTAGAGGAACATGGCGGATTCTTGAAGAAATAAGCACAAAAATCACAAACAAATTCAACGAAATAAACAGGGTTGTTTATGCGGTTAATTCGGAATCGATCCAAAAAATCACGATTACGCCGACTTATCTTACACCAAAAACGATTTCGATTTTAAAAGCCGCGGACGCAATCGTAAACGATTTTATAAAGAAAAATTTGATGATTTTTGATATATGGCAATTCCCGGTTGTGCTTGTGCCGGTCAGTATCAACAGCTTTTCCAACGCTTCCGCCAAAACCGTTGACTCCACGGTCAATTACTCAATCGTTGTGAGGCCGGTTTGCTCCGAAGAAGCAATGACAGCAAGTTTTTACAAAATGGATTTTGACATGTTGGATCAACTTGCGCATAACATACTAAAAACAGACGGTATAAATGCTGTATTATACGACATCACAAACAAGCCGCCGGGAACGATTGAATGGGAATAATTCATAACAAGCTCATCACCGCCCCCGCTAAAACCGGAATTATCAAATTATCATCAATTCTGAATTTCCAAATCTTTAAAGGTATCATTTCTACAACCATCGCAATCAGTGTTCCAAGAATCATCTGATTAAAACTCACGAATTTCATTATCATAAGTGCAGTGATAAAAAATGCGACAATCGTCCCTTCGATGTATTTTGTTTTATCAAAAGGAGATTTTATACGGCCCAGATATTTTCCGATTACATGAGTCAAAGAATCGCCGAAAGCCAAAACGAGTATTCCGGCAATCGCAATATTTTTGCTGAACAAAACATAAGCCAAAGCGCTTCCCGCGATCATGTAAATCAAACCTTTTCCCGGAAAACGCTTGATATCGCATTCACGGTCAAAATAGCAAAGCAAATGAGTTAAAAGCGGTATTTTTTTATATTTTAAAATCAGCGAAAAAACGCCGCCTATAACAAGCACGGCCAAAAACATCCAAATATTTATAAATCCGTAAAATATAAAAGCCGCGATTAAAATTCCGGTGAGCAAATGAACAATTTGACGCCGCACTTCAAGGTCGGTTTTTAATTTCTCAATTATTTTATCGGCGATTTTATATTCATCTTCAAGCGCAATCATGTAAATTCCGATAAGAATTCCAAGAATCGCGCCAAAAACAACATCGCTCAATCTGTGCACCCCCAAATAAAGCCTGCTCAAAACAATCGAAATCATCAATAAAGCAAAAAATACGCGCAAAACAGCGTTTTTAGTTATCCTGAAAGTAAAAGGCAATACGGAAACGGCTCCGATTGTGTGCATACTTGGGAAAGAATAATCGCGCGCCATTATCAAGCCTCGTACATCAAATTCCGGTCTTGGTACATGGAAAATTTGTTTTAAAACATAACCTATGGCAAGAGCGCTCAAAAGCGAAACAACAGTTAAAACAAGAATCCTGTGTCGTTTAAACGCAAATAAAATAACCGCGATTGCACCGATTATCAAAAATACCCCCATGCCGGTAAAAAATATAATCCCCTGTTCCGCCGAGAGAGTTTTTTCTCTTAAAAATTTAAATGCCTCCGCGGATAAATCGTTAAAATAAAAAGATGCAAAAATCAAAACAACCGCGCTGATAATAATAAAAAGAAATTTTTTCATAAATCAGCTTTATTTATTTTATTGATTTTCCCGATAACCTTTTCGGCGAATAATTTAAAAATTTCCGCGTCATCGGTTGTGTAAAACTCGCGCTTTTTACCTTTTGTAAGCAATTTTTCTATTTCAGGATGGCGGCGCAGATAATCAACAAGTTTTTTTGCGGACTCTTCCGCCGAAGAAATAATTTTTACCCGTTTTCCCGTTATTCTTTTAAAATCTTTCATCATTAACGGATAATGGGTGCATCCGAGAATAAGCGCTTCAACATTGCAGCTTTTCACGGGCCGGAGATATTTTTTTAAAATCATCAGAGCCTCCGGTTTTTGATGCCAATTTTCTTCTATCAAAGGAACAAGCAAAGGGCAAGCGTAGGAATAAATTTTTGCGTTGCTGCCGAGTTTTTTAAATTCAGTTTCATATGCTCCGGCATTTATTGTTCCGCGCGTTCCGACAACTCCGACGCGGCTAAAGCCGCCTTCCATTACAGCTTCAACAGTGGGTCGTATAACTCCGAGAATTTTTTTGTCCTTCACTTCCCTGCCAACCAAATATTTATCCTGCATATGACGCAAAGCCAACGCGGAAGCCGTGTTGCAAGCGATAATTATAAGTTTAACGCCGCGCTTGAACATCCATTCAATTGCTTCTTCGGTAAATCTAATAACGCTTTCTTGCGATCTGTTTCCATACGGGACCCGTGCGCAATCTCCAAGATACAAATAATCATAATCGGGCAGCAGTTTTACGATTTCTTTCATAACAGTGAGTCCGCCGACCCCAGAATCAAAAATCCCAATCATGCCCTCATGTTAACACCACCGTCCCCCTTTGTTAACACCACCGTCCCTGTTATAATCGATTCGTGAAAAAATCATTAATAATAGCACTGATTATCGTAGGCGTTTTTATCGGCGTTTTTATAACGACTCATTTTAGAACACAGGCTCCTCTCGGGAGCCTTTTCCCTTCGGATGTTATGGAAGCGCGGAAGAATTTGATAAAAGATTACATCGACGAACAATCGCTCTATCAAGCCCAAATCACTTCACTTCATAAAGATATAGAAGAAACGCAAAAACAAAACGAAAGCATTTTGAGCAAAACGCGCTTGAGCGATTTGGACATTTTAAAGAAAAAAATCGGTCTTACGGGAGTTTCAGGAGAAGGCGTGGAAATAATCTTAAAAGATTCGCCGAATGTCATGCGCGATACGGTATCGCCTTCCGATAAAAATATAATTCACGCTTCGGATTTGCGCGACATCGTAAATTTATTGTGGGCCAACAGAGCCGATGCAATAGCCATAAACAGTCAAAGAGTTATAGCGACGACATCAATAAACGCCGTGGGCAGCAGTATATTCGTGAACAATGTCTATATAGTTCCGCCGATCACCATCACAGCAATAATAAATCCGGAGCTTTTTGAAACACGCCTTCAGGATGTAAATACGCTCGTAGATTTAAAAATAAGAGTTACAAAAAAAGAAATATTATTCGCAATGGGAGCAAAATCAATAATCGTTACGCCAATATATACCGGCGATTTTAAACTTAAAAAGATAAAATTAGATCCGAATGAATAGAAAAATAACAATTCTTTCCATAGGTTTGGCGCTCGGGATTCTGGCGATCTTCCAGATTCGCTCTTTCGGCAGCCAGGCCGCAGATATATCAACAAGAGATAGCACCCTCAATGTATTTCGTGAAATACAAATTTTAAAAGATACCAATAAAAATCTTAAACTTGAAACGGAAAAATTAAACGACACGCTGAAACAGTTAAAAAATCGCTCTTCCGCCCTTAAAGCTATGGAAACGGAAATAGCGAAATACAAATTAATCAGCGGCAATACAAAAATCTACGGCGATGGAATAAGAATAACAATATCGGGGGATATAAACGCAATATGGATTATAGATTTAATCAACGAACTTTATTCCGCGGGTGCGGAAGCAATCAGCATTAACGGGATAAGACTTACGAATCAAACTATAGGTATAGACACCCTCCCAAACAATCAAATACTTTTAAACGGTATTATTCTAAATACTCCGTATATTTTTGAGACCATAGGAGATAACAAAATACTTTCAGGCGCCATAGAACTGCCGGGAGGCTTTGCGGCAAAATTAAAAGAATTACAACCCAAAAGCGAGCTTATTCTAGAAAAAGCAAAAACAATAGAAATGGAAGAAATTTAACGAGGCAAGTTTTCTATATACAAAACAACAACTTATTCTCGGATATTTTTTTGTTCACGCAGAATTCATTAAAAATTCATTAAATTTTCATTAACAAATTGAGAACCGTCCCCTGCTACTGCTACTACCAAACCACAAAAAGCAGCCATAACGGTTGTAACAATATTAATATCAGCGCCAGAATGAAATAAACGCGTTTATTTAAGCGCTCGATCCTAAAACGGCTATAAATATCGACTTTCTGTTTTTTTTCATTCTCAAGCTGTTTTTTAAGGTTCTCTCCGCTGGCAAGCAACAAAGCCTTTTCTTTTCTATGGTCTATAAGGGAAATGCTGTATTTTAGTCTTGCTTCAAGGGCGCCTATTTTATAATTTGCGGCCTCAAGATCCGTTTGTCTGTCATTAAATTTATCAAGTAAATTTTCATATAATTTTCTGTATGTTTTTTGAACGGCTTCATCCATTATGACCCCGCGCGATTTTACATAAACCTCACCGTCAATAATGTCTACTCCCCTTTTGGCTGTTGTATGCGGAATTTCACCGGTTGAATAGTCAAAATTGTCTACCCCGATGTCTACTTTGTCTACATAATTGTCTATAGACAAAACGCCCTTGACACGTTGTCTATTCCTAAAATCAAGTATTTGGTTTTTATTAAGCCAAATTCTGCCATTTATGGTCTTACCCAAAATATGTTGCGCCTTAATATACCTGTCTACTGTCCTCATAGACACTTTTAATAGTCTGGAAGCGGTCTTTCGGTCAATTGTATAGTCGGAATTTTTATACTTTGCCATAATGATTTTGTCTACTCCTTGTCTACATTGTGTCTATAGACATTTTTTAATGTTGCGAACTCGTGTCTATAGACATGTCTACCGTCTGTCTACATTGACATTAATACAAATCTGGCGCATCGTCTAGTTTTGCCACTTGACGTAAAATAAAAGGATAGATATAATAAAACTCTGGTTATAACAAATTTTAACGAAAAAACATGGAAGATGAAGAAAAAAGAACAGCCGGAGACTTGGGTGCAATATCGCTTGAAAGAGCTATCGCGGTCCAAAGAGGAGTAATATTTGGTGATCCCAACCCGACAAGATCCGAAGATACGCCGGCGGAAAGACATCGTGTGGTTATAGCGGCAACGGAAAGACTGGGCGCAACGGCGCGAGCTGTTCTGGACGAAAAATTTCCATGGGACGCAAAAAAACGCATAGATCACGCAATAACTGAAATATACGAAGATAAGCCAAATTTATTCAAAAGGCAGAAGCCTGACGCAACAAAATTGGCGACGCTTTATGAGCAATTGATTCCAAATTCAGAGCCGATAGTTCAATCAGATTCGGAGCTTTGCGAAAAAGCACAGGCAATAAACGGTGAATATATCGAAATACCGGGATATCCGGCAATGCGTTATCTGTTTGAATTATTCAAAAAAGGCAGTATCAACGAAGCGGAATTCTGTATTTTAGCGCGAGTTATTTATCCGGATCTTCCATTGTTTTTTACATACGTTAAAGGATATACGGATTGCGCCGTATTAAATGGATTTCAAAATGGCGCCATGCGGGATAGCGATCAAAACGGTCAAGAAAAACTTTGGCTTCCGGGATATGACAAGCCGACTCAAATCATTCTTTTAAAACCGTGCGAATGGGATGCAAAGAAGGCGGGTCCACGGGCGATAGATGCATCAGGACATCAAATGCAAGGAAAACCGTTTATTCCGCGAGCACAGTTTCTGAATCCGGAGATATTAGACGATTTCAATAAAATTTTGAGAACTTTAGGCCTAAGTCCGGATAGATACGTGATGAGACTCGCAAGGATTTCCGAACTTCAAAGAATAGCTCAAAAAACGGGATTTGGCACAACGGAATTATGGACTTTATGCAACGAGACAATGTATGCAAACGGCAGCTCTTTAAAGCCGGAACGCTATGGTCTTTGCGCGGGCAATGCTATACATGGGGGAGCCGCTGACATACACAGAATAGAGATGAAAGATGAGCATGAAAGCGTTTTGGCGCAGCTTGTAATTGCGCCACTGGAATAGCATAATGTGCTGGATGATTAAAAAGACAGCGAAGATATTGCTTGCCATTTTGTTTATCGGATCGTCGATTTTGAGGACGGAAGCGATTTATACATATAAGCCGGGTTGGTATTTTGAATACAAAGTCAATTTGCAGCAAAATATTCTGATTTTAAAAGGCGCAAATTCAAAAGAACAGTTTGGGTCTTCGCTCGCAAAAGGGGATTTGGACGCAGACGGTAAAGACGATCTTGCGATAGGGTCGCCTTATTTTTCTTCTTCCGATGACAAAACGTCGCAAGGGAAGGTGAGTGTTTTTTTGGACAGTCATACGGTTCCCGATATGACTATATTGGGCGAATCGAAGAATCATTACATTGGGACTTCGGTTGCGTTTGGAGATTTTAACGGAGACTCTATTGATGATCTTGCGCTTGGGTCTATAAATGCGGATAAGGTATGGATTTTTTTCGGCAAAACGGGAGCGGTATTCCCGCGGAATATAGACTTATCAAAAGATTTAGCGGATATAACCTTTAAAACCGCGGAATTAAATGAAAATTTTGGATTCAGCATAGACATGGCGGATGTGAACAGCGACGGAATAAAAGACTTGATAATCGGCGCTCCAAGCGCGAATCAAACAGGCAAAATAAGAAGCGGGAAAATATATGTCGTGTTTGGTTATAAGTATCCTTCTCCGCAGTTTGTTTACGATTTTAATAAAATACCTCCGTCGATAATCATTTGGGGGGAAAACGCACTTGATCAATTTGGAGCCAGCATAACGCATGGCGATGTAAACGGAGACAAGAAAACGGATATTATAGCGGGCGCTTATTTAAGCAATAAAAAGTATCAGCCGCAAATGGGGAAAGTATATGTGTTTTTTGGAAAACATCCGGACGATTTATCTCCGTATGTAAAAAAACCCGTGGAAATTCATGTGCCGGATGTAACAATCGAAGGGCCCGGCGCGCGGAATTGGTTTGGTTATTCCGTTGGCTCCGGCGACATAAATAACGACGGATTATCAGACGTGACGGCGGGATCTTTTACATATCAATCGGAATCAAAAACCGGCAAAGCCCATATTTATTACGGCAACAAAACGGATTACAGAACCATAACTTCAATAAATTCCATGGGGTCGCTTACAATCATCAACGACGATAAATACGAAGACATAATGGGGTCGTCCGTTGATATCGCGAATATAAATAATGATAATAAAAACGATTTTGCGATAGGGGCGCCGGGAATAGGAAAGCAATCAAGCTCCAGCCCCGGCCATGTTTATGTTTTTGATAATCAAAATTTAGCGAATAAAACACCAATTCTTTTTATAGAAGGCAATCGTCCCAACGACTGGTTTGGAAGCATTGTTTTAATTGCGGATTTTAATAGCGATAAATATAACGATTTGATAATCAGCGCGCCAAACGCATATAATTCCGGGAAGAGAGAAGGCGCGGTTTATATTATATTCGGAAAATCCGGATGGCCGGGAAAATACAGATATAAAAATCCGTCGCCGGAAGAACCGATGTCACGCGCGCAATTTATACACTATATCATTCAAGAGTTTGATATGTACGCCAAAAATGACGAATTTTTGCGCCAATGCAAAGCAAATCCTGAATTTTGTTTGAATAAATTTATAAAAAATACATCTTTTAAAGGGATAAAATTTTCACCGGATATAACACTTTATCCGGATGTTAAATCCGATAATATTTTTTATAAAGAAATCACGGAAGGAGCGATGTTAAAAATAATGGAAGGTTTTACAGAAGAAAAATCCGGTCTGTTTAAGCCGGATAATCATATTGAGAGAATATACGCGCTTAAAGTTTTGCTGGAGGCATCCGGGATGATAAGATGGAAAGACAGAAATGCATTAATTGCGGAACTTGGAGGGGAAAAAGAATTAAAAAATCAACAAACACCGTTTGAAGATATATCGGCCGAAGATCCGGACGCGTGGTTTTATCCCCGATATATAAATTACGCTTATTTGTCCGGAATATTAAATGACAAAGACGTTTTCAGGCCGCATGACGCGATAAAACAAGGGGAACTTGAAGAATGGATAAAAGCCATAAAAAGAATAACGGAATGACAAATTTTAAATTTCAATTTTCAAATTGTGCGACCTGCGGCCGCATGAATCTCAAATTTCGAAAGCTTCTGTTCGCGGCCCTGGTGATTTTTATAATACTTTTTCCGATTTGGTATTTTGCATTCGGACCAAAAGAAATGATTCCGGAAGGCGGATACAACAATGGCGAAAACGCGATTTGGCTTGAACACGAATGGGTGGAAAATCAAAAATCAGTCAAAGAAATAGGGGAGCTTGTAAGTAAATTCGGAGACAATAGAATAAAATACGTTTTTATGCACGTTGGACCGGTGGAATCCAACGGGACGATTCCGGCGGAACGGTTTAAATACGCGCAGGATTTTTTGAGAATAGCGCGGGTATACGGCGATAAAATAAAATATCTGGCATGGATGGGGCAGGTGAGGTCAAAAATCGATTTGGCAAATCCGGTTATAAGATTTAAAACAGTTCAAACGGCGCAAGCGATTATTGAAGAAACCGGATTTGACGGAATTCATTACGACATGGAGCCGATTTATGAAAACGATTCGGACTTTATATTTTTGCTGGAAAGCACAAAATCAAAAATCGAAAAAAACAAAATTCTTTCGGTTGCGATCAATGAAATGATACCGGGATTTGCCGGCAAAATATTTAAGCTTTGGAAGCCTAATGCGGCGCCGATGACGGAAGATACTTATAGAAAAATCGCGCAAAACGCCGACCAAATCGCCGTTATGACTTACGAAAACGGCATCAGTAAGCCATGGCTTTACAGATATTTTCTCAAAAACGAAATTATTTGGCTGACGCGCGCGATTGATTCGGGCGGCACGGCAGACGCAGGCGGCACGGCGGGCGCGGCAAGTGCGAGTGGTGTGTTAGACGCAGGCGGCACGGCGGGCGCGGGCGGCGCAAAGAAAATTTTGGTCGGAATTCCAACGTATGAAAAGGGGATAAACGCGGAAGCGGAAAATATTGAAAACGGTTTGCTTGGAATAATTGACGGGCTTCAAAATGCGCGAAGCAAAAAAGAATCGTTTCTCGGCGTCGCGATATATATCAACAAAGAAACTTCGGCAAAAGAGTGGGGGATTTATAAAAAGTTGTGGATGAGGTGAGTTGGGGGCGAATCGGGGTAAGTTGGGGGCGAATTTAATCGGCGCACCGGAGAGGAGGAAGGGGCATTGGAAACCGAACCTATTTGTCAGAAAAAGTTTAAGAAAAGTTTAAGCGGCACGGGAAGATGTTCGTGTCAGAAAAAATTTAACTTTCACGCCGTTGCCAAACAGAGCGTTCGCCGCAGGCGAACACAGCTCTATAGAAACAAATCGTCGTGAAACGACACCGGAGACAACACAGGAGACAACACAGGCGCTTAATATTAAGTGAGTATATACTCACCTTCAGTTTTTGCAAGGAATTTTTCGCAAAAAAGCTGGACTTTTTGGCTGGAGGGAGCGAGAATGTAAACAAACATCTAACTAAAAAATCTATGGAAAATGCAATGCAAATCAACGCAAAAATCAAAACAAAAGACGTGGAGGCAAACGCACGAATGGAGGTTGCTGCGCAGGCAAAAGATGCGGCGCAATCAGAAAAAATTCTGCATGAAAAGTTTATTCTCTATGGCAGGAACGCGCGCGAGTGGACGCGGAAGTGCGCTCTGCTTTTGCCGGAGATCGCGCGGCTTGAGATTTGGCGAAAGCGCGGTTTTGGCAGTATCTATGAATACGCTGCGAAACTGGCGGGAATGAGCCATGCGGCTGTTGACGATGCGCTTTGGGTTATGAAAAAAGT
>CAZNCD010000010.1:0-14257 GCA_964571575.1 uncultured Candidatus Peribacteria bacterium | reverse complement strand
ACGGGAAAGACTCAAGCGCAAATTATGTCGCGGCCGGCACATACAGGGTTCAGGTGGACGCTTCAAACGCATACGGGTCCGATATGGCGGAAGCAAGAGTCACGGTATATTATCAAGAAACGGGCAGCGCGCCGCACATCTCAAATCTTTCAGTTACTCCTTCGCCGTTTGATCCAAAATCAACAAATGCAACAATCAGATTCTCGGTTGATAAACAAGCAACAACCACGATAAAAGTTCTTAGCGGGACTTCACTCGTTAAAACAATTACGTCAAACGCAAGCTTGTCAGCCGCAACGCATAATTATTATTGGAACGGGAAAGACTCAAGCGCAAATTATGTCGCGGCCGGCACATACAGGGTTCAGGTTACAGCCTCAAATTCATATGGCTCAGACATAGAATTAGTGAGGGTTGTGGTTTCTTACGCGCAAGCCGGTCCTATGCTTGATATCACAAATTATTACGCTTCTCCTTCAATGTTCGACCCGAATACTCAGACCACAACCATCTATTACACATTGAACAAATCAGCATACGTCACAGTGAAAGTGATGAAAGGCACAAGCTTGATTAAAACATTGAAACCAGGCGTTTACGAACAATCCGGATCGGTGGCTTGGGACGGCAGATACTCGGGATCTCCGGGTACTATAGTTGGCGAAGGAACTTATACATACGAAATCAATGCTTTTATAGGGGCGGAAACAGACGCAGCCGCGGGCAATGTAATCGTGCAATACGGTACGGTGAATCCGACAGGTTTGCAAATCACAAGCCATTCGGTTGATCCAAAAACATTCGATCCTTATAAAACAAGCGCAACGGTTTATTACAGTCTTAATAAAACCGCTTACGTGACAATCAGAATAAAAAACAACGGGTCAATCGTCAAAACAATCCAAACTTCAGCATTCGAATACAGCGGAGGGGCGACATGGGACGGCAGAAATTCATACGGAGACGTTGTGACGGAAGGTTCGTATCAATATGAAATCGCCGCATATCTTGACAGCGCAAATGTCACAGCCACCGGATATGTCACAGTTGATATTGGATATCCGTATAACGATTATGGAACTCCGCAACTCTCATATGCTTCGGTTTCTCCAAATCCGTTCAATCCATATACCTCAAATACGCAATTGTCATATACATTATCAGGCGGAAACGCCAATGTCACAGTTGAAGTTTATGACAGATACGGCAACTACGGCGGAAGCTACTATAACAACGGTTACGGAAAATTGATAAAAACACTGCAAAGCGGCGTTCATGAAAATATAGGTACGCATTATGTCACATGGAACGGGAGAGATTCTTCCGAAACAGTTGTGAAAGAAGGCAGTTATACATTCAAAATCATAGCCAGCAATTCATATGGTACAGATACAAGAAATGTAGATGTTACTGCGAGTTATTCAGCAACGCCATCATGCGTCGACGGTTATTACTGCCCGGTATACAACACAAAACCGTATATCTATAAAGATTACGCCGCGCCAAATCCGTTCAGAATTGGAGGCGGGAACATGACAACCATTTATTTCGCTCTTACGACAAGCGCAAAAGTTACGGTTACAATCTCAAAAAGCGGTACTCTTATAAGAACGCTTCAAACCGACGGTTATGTACCCGGCGGTACAAGTTCCGTTAAGTGGAACGGTCAAGATTATAAAGGGAATTATGTTTCAGTCGGAACATACATGTATAAAATCTATGCGGAAAATTCATACGGCAGCGATACAAAAAGCGATTATCTGTATGTTACGGCAACAGTCGGTCAATTAGTTCCGTGCGGCGGATACAGCGACGTGGATGTTTCAAGCCCGTATTGCAGAGCGATATTGGAAATGGGCAAGCTCGGAATATTCGAAGGTTATTCAGACGGAACATTTGGCGCGTACAATCCGGTTACCAGAGCCGAAACAGTTAAAGTTGTCTTGAAAGCTCTTAACAGACCGATATCCCTTGCCAACGGCAGCGACGCGGGATTCTTTGATGTTTCAACATCGGCTTGGTATATGAATTATCTGTTTACAGCCAGAATGATGAGCGTTATCAGCGGTTATCCGGATGGGAGTTTCAAACCTTCAAAAACAGTAAACAGAGTTGAATTGCTCAAAATATTCCTTGAAGCTTCCGGCACATATTTGCCATCATGCTCATATGCTCCGTATTCGGATACGCCGGTTGAATACAGTACAAAATGGTATTTGCCTTATACCTGCTACGCAAAAAAATACACATTGGTGGATGCGAATCCTTCAGGATATTTCATGCCTTCGCAGCCCATGAAAAGAGGAGATGTCGCGGATCTGTTTTACAGATATCAGATGCAAAACTTGTTCAACAAGATAACAAATCCGCCTAAATACTAAAATCGTTAATGGGAACCGCTTTCTATAAGAAAGCGGTTCCTCTAGAAATTAAATTTACGTGAGGGGGAGCCCTCTTCGAAACTCTCAGATTTACTTCAGAGAGGAAAGAAGAGGGCTTTTTTTATGGTGAGCAGATCCCGCCCCCGTCCGGCGCGCCGCATTTTATTGACTGCGCGCAAATTTCCGTTTAATATTCCAGACGTAACGTACATAACAAAATCAATTATGCGTGGAAAATTAGGTTTACTTTTAGGTTTGATAGCAGGCGCAGTCCTGGGTTTTCTGTTTGCGCCAAATCCCGGCAGCAAATTGCGCGCTGAAATCCGCAAAGAAAGAGCTGGCGGCGGAACCGGCCTGAATGCGATTAAAAACAGCGTAAAAGGTGCAGGCAAATCAATCGGAGACGATGTCAAAAAATCAAAATATGCTGAAAAGGTGACATCGCTTAAGAAAAAACTGGAGGATGTGATTAAAAACGGAGAAGAATAATTTTACTTCGCCGCAAAATAAAAGTTCGCATACACAACATCGAATGCTACTCTTTTAAAATTTCCTTCTTGTCGCGTGACAAGAAGTTCGTACATACAACGCCGTATCAAATTTCACATTTCACAGCGCGCCGCGCAACAAAAAACACATCGCGAATTTTCACACGCCGCGCAAATTTTTCATCATCACAACGCGTTTTTGCACAAGTTCTTTTGTGCCGATATCTTTTCTGTAAAAAACAGGGCCTTTGACTGAACCAACTGCGTTTTGAACCAACCGCTCCGCATCCACCAGATTATCCGCAATTCCAACAAACGCAATCGCGCGCGAACCGCTTAAATACAAACCGTCTTCCTTTTGGTCAACGGACGCGTAGTAGGCCTTCACACCTTCAGAAATGGCTTCTACTGCGTCAGCAACGACTTTTTGGCCTACTACGGGTTTATCCGGATAACCCTCGGGAACAACGTATTTACACACAGTCGCTAATGGCTCAAACTCTATTTTTAATTGATCTAATTTTTTGTTCAATACGGCTTCGCAAACATCAACGAAATCAGTCTTCATAATTGGTAAAACATTCATGATTTCCGGATCTCCAAAACGAGCGTTGTATTCAATCAGCCGCACACCGTCTTTAACGGCTATAAACCCGCCGTACATCACACCTTTAAAATAAACTCCGGTTTCTTCAAAAAGAGCGCGTGCGACTTTTTTTGTTATTTCACTCGCCGCATCAACGTCGCTTTTCTGTAAAAATGGGAGCAAATGATCCTCGCACGAATACGAACCCATGCCTCCGGTATTCGGTCCTTTATCGCCTTCAAAAGCCCTTTTATGATCCTGCACGGGCGGCATATCAGCGGTATGCTCTCCGTCGCAAAAACTCATAAGACTGAATTCCTGTCCGATCAATTTCTCTTCAATAATAACGCGGCCGGTTTCTTTTAAACATTCTCGCGCATAAGCCAGCCCTTCTTCCTTATTCTTCAAATGATCGTCCGAAACTTTAACGCCTTTTCCGCTTTTCAGGCCATCCGCTTTTACGACAAAATCCGCGCCAAGTTCATCAAAAAATTCCTCCATGCCTTCATCGCTGTAAAGCTCTACCATTCTCTCGCCTGCGGCAAGTTCGCCTTCGGCGGATAAATTTTTCGTCCGCGGTCTTGCAGCCGCGGCCTTCAAATTTGAATGGTGGTAAAAAACTTTAAACTTCGGATTGCCGGGAATTTTATATTTTTCAAGCAAATCCCGAGTAAATGATTTTGAAGATTCCAAACGGCCGACAGTTTGCAAAGGAGCAACGCTGTGTATTCCGATTTCAAGCAACATATCGGCGACGCCCGCGGCAATCGGCGCTTCCGGTCCAAGAATCGCAAAATCCGGTTTAATACGGAGCGCGAATCTTTTAATAGCCTCTTTATCGACAACATCAGCGAGCAAATATTCTTCGGATAAACCAGCGATACCCGGATTTTTAGTTTTCCCAACAATGAATAATTGAACGCCGCGAGCGCTTTTTTTCAAAGTTTCGGCAATCACGTGTTCGCGCGCGCCATTGCCGATTAGTAAAATCCTAAGTTGTCGCATATTTTAAGATTTAATCAATAGAAAACCGTCCCCTAAAGCAGCGTCAGCTGATCTTCTTGCAGTCTGTTGTCATAATCGTCGATTTCGTCATATTTGCCGCGGTATTGTTCGCGCGCAATTTCCATGCGTTCAAGAAGTTCTTTCGTAATTTCTTTTGTGGGGTAATTCCCGCTGAAACAGGCTGTACAAAAGCCCATTTTCGGATTTCCTCCGCGCGCGGATTCAACCAAATCATCAAATGTTTGATAAAACAATTTATCAACGCCGATCACCTTCGCGATTTCTTCAGTATTTAAATTATGCGCTATAAATTCTTTTTTGTTTGGCATATCCACTCCATACAAACACGGCCATCGGAGTGGAGGAGCGCTGGACACAAAATAAACCTTCTTGGGTTTGTATTCCCGCACCATATTAATAATTTTTTTGGAAGTATTCCCGCGCACAATACTGTCATCCACGAGCAAAATATTCTTTCCGCGTATTTCAAGGTCAATCGGATTCAGTTTATATTTTATGGATTTTTTTCTGATTTCTTGTCCGGGCATGATAAATGTTCTGCCGATATATCTGTTTTTTACGAGTCCTTCACGATACGGCAATTTAAGCTCGTCCGCGATCGCAAGTGCGCAGCTGCGCGCGCTATCGGGAATCGGGATTACGGAATCTATTTTTACGCCCGACGCTTTAATTTGCTTCGCAAGAAATTTCCCCATTCTGTAGCGCGTTTTATAAACATTAACACCGTCTAAAGTAGAATCGGGACGCGCCAGATAAACATATTCAAAAATGCACATCGCTTTTTTGGCCGGTTTTACACACGTTTTTCTATGCACTTTGTGTTGCATATCTATATATATAACCTCTCCGGGTTGAACATCGGAAACAAGCTCAAAATCAAGAACATCCATCGCCACGTTTTCAGAAGCGAAGATATATTCCGTTTGAAGAGATGCGGCTTCTTTTTTCCCAAAAAGTAAAGGTCTTATGCCGTTCGGATCTCGGAAAGCAACAAGTCCGTGGTCCGCGATTAGCATAATGCAGGAATAACTCCCTTTAAGCCTTTTATAAACTTTCTCCATGGCTTTAAAAAGATCCTTTGGTTGAAGTTTCGTTTTTTTCAAATGCAAAATTTCATTCGCGACCACATTCACCAAAATTTCCGAATCGGATTTTGTGTTAAGATGGCGGATATTATCTTTCAAAACCTCATTTTTAAGAATGGGATAATTGGTCAAATTCCCGTTGTGTATAAGCGCGATTCCAAAAGGGGAATTTACGTAAAACGGCTGAGATTCATTCGGATCGTAACTGCCGGCTGTCGGATAACGCACATGTCCTATTCCGATATTTCCATGCAGCCTCATCATATTTTTCGTTCTAAAAACATCGCGCACATAACCATTCCCTTTTTTGATGTTAAATCTGGAGCCGTCATAAATAGCCATTCCCGCGGCATCCTGTCCTCTATGTTGAAGCACAATCAGTCCATCGTATATATCCTGCGCTACGTCTTTATTCCCTGTAATGCCTATTATTCCGCACATAATTAATTATTTTTAATCCGCGATGGAATTCTGTTTCTTAAACGCAATAAAAACATTCTCCATTAAGCAAGCCACCGTCATGGGTCCGACGCCGCCCGGTACAGGCGTGATAAAACTTGCTTTTTTGCTAATTTCATCAAAATCGCAGTCGCCAACAAGTTTGCCGTCTTCCATACGGTTTATACCAATATCAATGATAACAACACCGTCCCGTACCATATCGCCGGTAATCATTTTTGGCTTTCCGACAGCTACGCAAACAATATCCGCACCCAGCGTATGCGAAGCCAAATCAGTTGTTTTGCTGTTGCAAATCGTTACAGTCGCTTTTCTGTTTGAAAGCATCATAGCGAGGGGTTTCCCGACAATATTGCTGGATCCAATCATGACTACGCGTTTTCCAACAACATCAATTTTATAATATTCAAGAAGCCGGATAACTCCGCGGGCGGTGCAGGGAACAAGATCTTCAAAATCCATACTCAGAAACATTTTTCCCATATTGTAAGCCGTAAATCCATCAACATCCTTATATGGAGAAATAGCTTTAAAAACTTTTGGTTCATCAATATGATCTGGCAGAGGAGCCTGAACTAAAATTCCGGTTACAGCCGCATCATCATTAAGTTGAACAATTTTTTTGATCAACTCTTCCATCATGACGGACGCGTCAAATTTAACATGTTCAATCAAAATCCCGACTTTTTCACAGGTATTTCTTTTTTGTTTTATATAAACATCGCTAGCCGGATCCGCTCCAACTTGGATAATCACCAACTTTGGCGCCGCGCTGTGCGAAATTTTAAGATTATCAAGCTCACGCTTCAGTTTTTCGGTGAGTTCAAAAGCGACTTTTTTGCCATCAATCAGTTCCATTTTTTATATGCGTCCCGCTTTGCGGGTTGCGTGTTAAAAAGACAACCCAATATTAACATTTTAAGAATTCATCCACAACCGCAAAAACCTTTTCAGCTGTCGCGTCTTTCGATTTTTCAAGATTCACAATTTTCCATCCGTATTTTTTAGCCAACGCATGATGAACCTGCTTTGATTTTTCAACAAGCGCGTCATTTGATTCGTGGATGTGATCATTTTCTTTTGCTCTCATTGTGCGCTTTCCCTCAAGCAAAATCGTAAGATCTTCTTTAAGAAGATATTTGTTGATTTCTTCAAGCCATGCTAAATCCGCGCCTTTTAACCAACCCCATGCCAGACCCGTACCGGTATAATCTTCCGCAACAATAATCTTCCCTTCTTCAAGAAATTTTTTTACGCGCGGTTCAATTTGATATCTGTTCAATGCAAACCACATTTGAAGTTCTTCCTCGGAAATCGGTTGAATATTGCGTTTGCTTTTGCGAAGAATTTTATTTAAATGCGGCCCGCTCGGCGCGAGATCGTATTTTGGGTATTTAATATAGACAGACTTATATCCGGCTGCGTTTAATCGATTGACAAGACGAAGCGCATGCGTTGTTTTGCCGATGTTGTTGATCCCGTAAAAAGCAATGAATTTTCCTATTTTCACGGCGGCATTATAGCATATAATAAACGCGTGATAACAAAAAAATGCGTAAATTGCGGAAATAATTTTCCAGTCGCACCAGAAGATATAAATTTTTATAAAAAAGTGGATGCGCCTGAACCGGTCGAATGTTATAATTGTCGTCAACAGCGTCGTTTGGCATATCGTAATGAACGAATTCTTTATCCACGCAAATGCGACCTCTGTAATAAAAACTTTCTTTCAATTTATTCCGCCGACAAAACTTATCCGGTTTATTGTGCTGATTGTTGGTGGAGTGATAATTGGGATTCGATGGAATATGGTCGCGATTATGACTTTAATAAGCCGTTTTTTGAGCAATGGGAAAATTTATGGGACAGCGTCCCAAAGCTTGGGATTATAACAATGGGCGAATCAATAAACAGTAATTACACAAACGATGCAATGAAATTGCAAAATTGCTATCTCGTTTTTGACGGAGAACAGGCCAAAGATTGTTATTACGGAGAAACTTTTTATCTTACGGTAGATTGTTCGGATTTTCTTACGCTTAAAAATTCAGAACTTTGTTATGAGGCGATTAATTCTTATAACTGCTATAACTGCTCATTTATAAGATTTTGCAAAGATTGCGCGGAATCAAACTTTCTGGTCGATTGTATAGGATGTAAAAACTGTTTTTTCTGCGCGAACTTAAAACAAAAACAATACTGTATTTTTAATAAACAATACGCACGCGACGAATATTTTAAAAAAATCGCAGATATAAATTTGGCAGACTATAAACAACTTCAAAAAGTAAAACTGGAATTTGAGAAATTCATTATTCCACAGCCAAAAAAAGCGTCTCGCGGAATACAAAACGAGAATATCAGCGGCGATAATGTGGATAATTCAAAAGATTCATTTTATTCATTTGATTCAATGGGAATGCGGGACTGCAAATTTTGCACAAATGTTATTCTTGGCGCCAATGATTGTTACGACATTGATATTTGGGGAAATAATCTTGAATTGTCATATAACTGTGAATGTATTGGCGCCGGAGCAAACAGCATTTTCTATTCTTATTATGCCGGATTTAATGCAAACAATATTTATTACTCAGCTTTGGTATGGCAGGGCGCGCATGACATGTTCGGCTGCGTTGCGCTAAAACATAAGGAATTTTGCATATTGAACAAACAATATTCGGGAAAAAAATATCGCGAACTTTTTTCACATATAGTCGCGCACATGAAGCATACGGGCGAATGGGGACAATTTTTTCCAATCAATACTTCAGCTTTTGGATATAACGAATCCGTGGCGCAGGATTTCTTTCCTTTAACCCGCGAACAAGCGCTTAAAAAGGGCTACAACTGGCGAGAAAAAGACAAACGCGAATATCAAAAGCAAACTTACAAAATTCCGGATGATTTGAAAAACGTGCCGAATTCGATCACGAACGAAATTTTGGCGTGCGAATCTTGCGGGAAAAATTACAAAATCACTTCGCAGGAGCTCGAATTCTATCGCAAAAAATTCATTCCAACTCCGCACAAATGTTATCTATGCAGGCATTTTGATCGCTTGCATATGCGCAATCCGCGTCGCCTCTATTCACGCTTTTGCAAAAAATGTAACGTCTCAGTTCAAAGTTCATACGCGCCGGAACGTCCCGAACCGATTTATTGCGAAAAGTGCTATTTGGAGGTGATTTAGTTTTTGACAAAATGCTCAATTAGACCAATTAGATCAATTAGAAATTTTGGCGATACCCTCCCGTACTCCCAAATCCACCCCTCGTCTTTTTTCGCGCCTCCTTAATCTCGCGCCAGACGGCTTTCCCGATTTTCACAAAAACTCCTTGCGCGATTTTTTCGCCGCGTCGCACTGTAACGGATGCATCCGTGAAATTATAAACCTGAATTTTGATTTCATCTTCCGGACCGCAATAATCGCCATCAATAATTCCGATTCCGTGCGGTTTAATTAAACCTTTTTTCTTTGGCGCACTGCTTCGAAGCGCGAGAACAAGCATATAATTTTTCGGTGTCTCAACAATCAAATTACTCGGTATAAAAGCGAGCGAACGCGGTGCGATTTTACAATCCGTCCGCGCCATAATATCAAACCCAACACTCCCGCCCGTTTCATATACCGGAAGGGGCAGTTTTACGTCAACACGTTTTATACGCACTTTCATGTCGCGGAATTTAGCTAAATAATTATTTCAATTGTTCCGTAAGCGCCTTTGAGCAATCCAGATTTATGCCCGGCCCCATTGTTGTCGCGATACTTATATTTTGAATAAAAACGCTTTTTATTCCGGATGGCTTTGATTCATTTAGCGCCCGCAGAAACGCAACGAGATTCTCTTTAAGTTCTTTTTCTCCAAACGAAACTTTGCCAAACATGTTGTGCACAACCCCGAATTTATCGCTCTTGAATTCAACTTTGCCTTTTTTAATTTGCGCGATTGTATTTGTGACATCCGTTGTGACAGTTCCGGCTTTTGGATTCGGCATGAGGCCTTTTGGTCCGAGAATTTTCGAAATTTTACCTAAATTTTTCATCATATCCGGAGTTGCGACCGCGACATCAAAATCAAGCCATCCCTTTTCTATTTCCGAAACCAAATCCGTGCTGCCGGCTTTAAGCGCGCCGGCCAATAAACTGTCTTTCACTTTATCTTCCGAGACAAAAGCAATCACGCGGACGGCTTTTCCGGTTCCGTGCGGAAGCGCGACGGTTGATCTTACCATTTGATCGGACTGTTTTGGATCGATGCCGAGATTTATATGAATTTCACAGCTCGCGTCGAATTTTGTTGTCGACGTTTTTTTAAGAAGCGCGACGGCTTCATCAAGCGAATAAACCTTCTGCGTTACCAAGGCTTTCGCCGCTTTGTACTTTTTTCCGTGTGTTTTCATAGATTTTTTTGTGGTTCTGACGGAATGCTGACTGGGCTTCCTCCCACCGGTTAATAGGCGCGGAATCGCGCCGGATATTTTAAAATTTTATTATTCCTCAACTTTTACTCCCATATTTTTAGCAGTGCCGGCAATAATTTTAATTGCCGCTTCAATATCGTTTGCGTTTAAATCAGGCATTTTTTGCTCCGCGATCGCGCGCAGCTGCGCTTTTGTGATTGTACCGACCTTATCTTTATTGGGTACGCCGGAGCCTTTTTCCAACCCCAGCGCTTTTTTAATCAAAATCGCCGCAGGCGGCGTCTTCATTATGAATGTGAACGTTCTGTCTGTATAAACCGTAATTTCAACCGGGACAACCGTATCGCCAATTGTTTTTGTGCGGGTGTTAAATTGATTGCAGAAATCTTGGATGTTAAGTCCATGCTGGCCCAAAGCCGGGCCAACCGGAGGAGCCGGATTTGCTTTGCCGGCCGGGATTTGCAATTTTATGACTGTTTTTACTTGTTTTGGAGGCATAATTTATCTGTTTAAAAGTATTATCAATTTTTTAATAAATTCATGATTTGTTTTCGGGTAAGTATAAGAGTACACATGATTCCCGATTCTTACAACCAAAAATGCGTTTCCGACTCTTTTTGGATCGTTTATAAAAAACGACGCATTGCCGAATTGATTGTTATCGTTGATCGTTAAGCCCGTTAATCCCTGCGTTCTTTTTTTAAGTAAATTATAAAAATCTTCGGATTCAAGTTCTGTTTGAAATCGCATTTCCGTCACAACCGCATAAATATTATTGTCGTCGGATATGTTAAACTCGCCGTTATCGGAATTTATAATATCGCCTATGTCTATCAGTTGAAATATTCTATTGCTAAAGTTTACTTTTACGATTTTTGTATTTTTAAATCCGGCTTCCGCCAATTGTTCCGGAATTACTTTATCAAATGTTAATTTCAAATCTTCGAGAAGCTGTTGGACTTCGGATGGCTGCGTTTGATCCGGAGGGGATGTTTGTTGCTCTTGCAAAAACGCAGTATCCGATTTCTGAACGGAATTTGTTTCCGCGATTTGCAGTTGGACCGCCGCGTCATTTTCCGTATTCGCCGGCTCTTGGACCGGCGTTTCAACCTGCTGTTCCATGACCGTTCCATCGCCAAAGAAAATATTCGCCCAACCGGTTCTAAGATAATCATACGCGAATAATTTACCGATTATGGCTGCCAAAGTGAGAGCGAGCATTACTATGAATATTGTAGATTTCTGCATTTACTTTTTCTTTATTTGTGTAAAATCAAGCTCAATTGGAGTCTCGCGTCCGAATATGCTGATAAGAATTTTGACCTTTCCTTTTTCTTCATCAATATTGATGATGTTGCCGTCATAATTAACAAACGGACCGTCCAAAATAACAACATGATCGCCGACCGCATAATCAATCTTGAATTTTGGTTCGGCTTCGCCCATTTTCTTTTTTATGGTTTTCCATTCTTCTTCGGAAACCGGAATCGGAGTTGTGCCCGCGCCGACAAATCCTGTGACGTTTGGAGTATTGCGAACAACATACCATGAATCATCAGTTACAATCATATCAATCAAAACATAACCCGGAAAAATGCGTTTTTTCTCGGTTACGGGTTCACCTTTTTTTATTACGATTTGCACTTCTTTCGGTACTACAACGTCAAATATCATTTCCTGCATTCCAAAAGATTCAACTCTTTGGAGCAATGCTTCGCGGACAGCGTCTTCATATCCGGAATAGGTATGCACAACGTACCAGTGGCGGCCTGTGTGTAAAGCTTGTTTTGCCATAATATTTAAGACATTTTAAGAAGATAAGTGTACCCGAGATTGAATACATAATCCAAAATGCTGAACACGAACGCGCTTGCAAAACAAAAGCCAAGAACAATTCCGGCGAGCTTGACCGCCTGATTTTTGGTTGGCCATGTTACGTGCCTGAATTCCTCCCAGCTTGAGCGAAAATAATTCGTTAATGCGTTATTTTTTATATCCATATTTTAGGGTTTTAAAAAAGGCCTTTCAGCCGAAAATAAATATAATCCATATTTAAGCTGAAAGCAAGAGAAAATAGGCTTTGCCGCCATGCCCGCGGCTTCAACTCCGTCCGGTTCCGTGATTTGCTTTTTGCGTAAAAATCTGCTAAAATATATAGATAAAACTCGCTCGAAGAGCGAAAATATAAAAACAGAAATGAAAACAAAAAATATTTTAATCGCAAAGATTATTGTCTCGGCGGTCTGTCTGGCGCTGATGTTTAGTTTAACGTCTAATTTTACATTCGCCCAAGAACCCACCAAAAAGCAGTCGCTCCCGCTTTCAAAAGAAAATTACGGGGATATTATCGCTCCTACGGAAGGGGATAAAGTTACCGCAATGGACAAACTCAAACAGCTCATCGGGATTAACGATCAGGGAAGCGGACTTTTGAATACGATAAAGGTTATAGTCGGAGCGCTCGCGGTTTTGATGATTATAATTTCCGCGGTGCGTATTCTTACGGCCGGCGGCGCGGAGGAAGAAATCAAAAAAAATACAAAACAACTTATGTACGGGATACTCGGACTCGCGCTTATAAGTATTTCCGGAGAAATGGGAAGGATATTCGATCTTACGACAGGCGGCCCGCTCAAGAATCCGAGCGAAATGATAAAAAGCGTTTTTGAATTCAACAAAGCAACGCAAATTATTATTACGTTTTTTAAATATCTCATCGGCGGCGTCGCGGTTTTTGAAATCATTTCAAGCGGTTTGCATTTGATCACCCTTGAAGATGAATCGAAATTGGACGAAGAAAAGAAAAAACTTTTATACGGCATCGTCGGACTCGCGGTTATTTTGCTTTCAAGCACAATCGTAAAAGACATTTTTTATAAAGTTGATCTTGGCAGTTACACGGGAACATCCGGAGTGCAGCCTGCGATAAGCCCCGGCCAAGGGGTAAAAGAAATCGTCGGCGTTACGAATTTTATTGTAAGTTTTGTGGGGCCGCTTGCGATTTTGGCGCTTATAGTCGGCGCGATTATGTATATCACCGCGGGCGGAGAAGAAGAAAGCATGAATAAAGCAAAGCGCGTGATAATGGCGGCTGCAATAGGAATATTCATAATTTACGGCGCGTTCGCAATCGCATCAACTGTAATATCCAGACAATTTACGGGATGAAAAAAACAATCATAAAAATTTGGATTCTGCTTGCGCTTTTAATGCCGTTGCCGATGGTCGCGGCGGGTGTCGCTTTTGCGCAAACTCCGCAAGATATAGATCCTTTCAGCGCTCTTCAGCAAACCGAACAACAGCTCAAAACCGGAGGCAAACCGATCGAACTTATAAATCCCACTTATCATGCGGAATCATCGGTTGACGAAGGTACAACGGAAATAACAAGCACGATTTGGTATTTGATCGATTACATAAAATATTTTATGCAGGGCGTCGCGATTCTTGTTTTGATTATCGGCGGAGTTATGTTTTTAACCGGCGGAAAAGACCAGAAAAAAGTTGACGACGCAAAGCGCACAATCACTTATTCCATTTTGGCGCTTGTGATAATCACTCTTGGCGGAGTCTTTGTAAAACAGGTGTTTTTCGGAGAATACGGAGACGCGTTGTCAAGCCAAGGATTCGCGGAATCATTCGGCAAAGAAGGATCAGCGATGGTAAAGAAAATATACGAAATCGTGGAAATATTCGTTGGCTCCGTTGCGGTTTTGATGATTATAATCAACGGAGTAAGGATATCAATGGCGTTTGGAGATCAAGACGCAAGAAACAAAGGAATAAAAAGAATTTTATACGCGCTCG
>CAZNCD010000009.1:5044-14324 GCA_964571575.1 uncultured Candidatus Peribacteria bacterium | reverse complement strand
ATGACGGATACGGCAATGCGCCCAATCTTAATCAAAACGTTAAGAGGAAAAGAAGGTGGAGTTCCTGTAGAGGTAGCAATTGAAAGAATAATGGAATTGATGCCTTTACTTGAAGAGGTGCATGGAAGGGTACTAAGAGTTGCAATATTACCGCCTCCGATGAAAATTCCTCCTCGCAATCCATCTTTCACTGAACAATTCAAACAAACAAATATAGAAAATCCGAAAAGACGAGTAATAGACCGATTATTGGCGGAAATTTCCGAAAACAAGGCGACAAGAGGCAGTATTTTAACAGCAGCTGAAATTGCAGAAAGATTACAAAAGAAAGGTGTTGATATAGATTCGAAAACGGTTGCAAGTAATATTCGCGTTTTAAACGAAGAACTTGCGCCAAACAGACAAATAATAGCCACATATACAAAAAGAGTGAGACAAGGAGAAAAAGCTCAACTCGACAAAATTGACAGCTATAGGATGGAATGTATAGTGATTAATTCAGGCGCGGACGAAAGAACTGTAAACGCCGCCCTGCAATCCGTTATAAAAGATGAAAAAGACGATGGTGAAAACGGAAAAGACTAAAAAACCTCTATAGCAACCCTTTTTCATTCAAATATCTCTGAAGCTTCGGCATAAGTTTTTTGAGAATATCGCCATGCTCAACCATTCTTGCGCGGATGCGTTGCTTTGAAAATTCCTCAACAAACAAATCCATGACAGCTTCCCATAAATTATCGTATTTCTCGCCAACTACGCATAAATACCGGCGCATGGCATCCGGACCGTCGCGCAATAACATTTCAACAAGCTCTTTCTTGTGACTTACGACATATCTGTAAAAAGATTTGCAAGAAAGCCCGACTATATCAAAAATCTGTTCAAAGACTGCGCCGCTGAAAGCGGCATCTTCTATTCCCATCAACTTGCGAAACTCCATAGGCCCGACGGAAATCATAATTTGCTGAACAACTTCTATATTTAAAATCGCACATTTAAAAACCAAATTTTTCTCAAAAACAAAATAACGCATAATTTCGCGGAACAGCTCCCCCGCCCTATCTATGCCCAAAAACGCAGCCAAACCGTCTGGCCCGTTCGCCATATATTCGGCAACACACGCATCCTCGCTTCCTATCAAATTCTTTATTTTTTGAGCTTTATCCATAAGTGCGCATCCCGCGCATTGTTAAAGGATTAATATTGTACAGATTTTTTAATTTTTGTCAAGCAAAATGAGGACGGAGGCAAAATTTCTTCAGCCGAATTATAGCATTGTGCTAAAATAAAAGCCTAAAATATCGAATATGCATGCTGAAGTCATTGTGCCACGGAAAATTACGGGCCTCAAAAACACGCTTACTTACCGCGTGCCGGAAGAATTTACACAAACAATTCAGCCCGGCCATGAAGTACAAATCCCGTTGAAAACAAAAAAAATCAGTGGCACAGTAATACAACTCCTGCGTGAAGCGCCACAATACCCGACAAAAGATATTATCGGCCTTATTAACAAAAAACCGTATCTCGCATCATGGCAAATACAACTTATGCTCTGGATTTCCGATTATTACGCGTGTCCTCTTTATAAAGCGCTTGAACTTTTTGTACCAAAAAGGATTCTACGCAAACACAAAGTTCCACCAACAGAAGAAATTTATGGAAACTCCCCTGTCACATCCCGCAAACTCCACGATTTAACACCGGATCAAAAAAAAATTCTTGATGAAATTATCGGCGGCCGGAATCGCGTCTCTTTAATCCACGGCATAACCGGCTCAGGTAAAACCGAAATTTATCTGCGCGCGGCAAAACATTTCATCAAACAAAATCAACAGGTTTTGATACTTGTACCGGAAATTTCACTCACTCCGCAAATGGTCGCTTATTTTGAAAGGATTTTTTCCGGCCGAATCGCCATGATTCACAGTCGTTTAACGGACGCTCAAAAAACCGCTGCTTGGAAAAATATTTTCGAAAATCGCGCGCAGGTTGTGATCGGCTCCCGTTCCGCGCTTTTTGCGCCTTTCCAAAGTCTCGGGCTGATTATTATGGATGAGGAACATGAATTTTCTTATAAACAAGATCAAAATCCAAGGTATCACACGCGGGATGTAATTTTAAAAATCGCGGAATTTTTGCCGGATGTAAAAGTTGTTTTTGGAAGCGCCACGCCAAGCGTTGAAACTTACTTTAAGGCTAAAAACGGAGAATATAATTTACTCACGCTCACTCGCCGAATTCAGGAACAAAAAATGCCGAAAATAGAAATTGTAGACATGCGAGACGAGCTAAAAAAACATAATTTTTCGATTTTCAGTGAAAACCTACAAGAAAAAATAACACAAACTTTATCCCGCAATGAACAAGCGATTTTATTCTTAAACAGACGCGGAACATCCTCGGCGGTTATCTGCCGCGAATGCGGATATGTTGTGCGCTGTCAGTATTGCGACGTGGTAATGACGTACCATTTTTGGGGACAATCTTCGCAGAAGCCTGTTCCCTCTCTTATCTGCCATCATTGCGGATTTAAAAAACAACCGCCGCTTACCTGTCCCAATTGCAAAGGAATGGCAATTCGATTTATCGGATCAGGAACTGAAAAAGTCGAGGATGAATTGCGCAAACTTTTTCCAAAAATCCGCATCCTTCGCGCGGACAAAGATACAATCCAAAAACGCGACAGCTTCAAAAAAATTTACCACGACTTTAAAGCGCACAAAGCAGATATTTTAATCGGAACCCAACTCATCAGCCACGGCTTGCACTTACCAAAAGTAAGTCTTGTAGGAATTATGCTCGCAGATATTTCTCTGCTTTTTCCGGATTTTCGCACAGGCGAAAAAACTTTTCAACTTTTAACGCAAATTGCCGGCCGCGCAGGACGCATTAAACGCAATCACGATATTGAAGATGAAGTCATCATTCAAACTTATATGCCGGGAAATTCCGTGCTCCGCGCCGTGCAAAATTACGACTATGAAGGAATGTATAATTTTGAAATCAGCGAGCGTAAACTCGCAAATTATCCGCCTTTCTCCCGCCTAATTAAACTCACTTTTTCGCATCAAAATGAGCAAGAATGCATCAAAGCAGTTCAACGCGCAAAAACCCTAATCCAAGAAAAACTTCACGCCGCAAAACTCACCGCGGAAATCCAACCATATCCTTCTTATATCACAAAAATCAAAGGCAAGTTTATTTATAACATTCTCATCAAAGGCCAAAATCTAACTTCGGAAATAGTCACGCCATTTCAAGAACTCGATGGCTGGAAAATCGACATAGATCCGATTTCAACTTTATAAAAACTTCTGCTATACTTTAACCCATGAAACGCATCCTTTCCGGCGTACAGCCAAGCGGAAAAATTCATCTGGGAAATTATCTCGGAGCGATTCGTCAGCATATTGAAATGCAAAGCAAATTTGAGTGTTTCCTTTTTATTGCGGATCTGCACGCACTTACCACTGTTCGTGATGCCAAATTAATGCGTGAAAATACGCTAAATCTGGCTCTTGATTATCTCGCGCTCGGGCTTGATCCCGAAAAAACCGTTTTCTTCAAACAAAGTAATATGCCAGAACACTGTGAACTGGCATGGATTTTTGACTGCATAACGCCGATGGGAGTTCTTGAACGCGGACACGCGTGGAAAGACGCACAGGCAAAAGGCACAAAAGACGCTACTGTCGGACTATTTAATTATCCGATGCTAATGGCCGCGGATATCCTCATGTACAAGCCGGATTTGGTACCTGTCGGACAGGATCAGAAACAGCACGTTGAAATCGCGCGGGATACCGCACTCGCGTTTAACAGACATTTTGGCGAAACATTCAAACTGCCTGAACTTTTTATAAAAGAAAATGTTGCAACTGTTCGTGGAACCGACGGAGTGAACAAAATGAGCAAAAGCTACGGAAACACAATCGACGTTTTTACCGATGAAAAAACTCTTCAAAAACAAGTTATGAGCATTGTCACGGACTCAACCCCCGTGGAAATGCCAAAAGACCCCAAAAAATGTACAGTTTTTCATCTTTATGAATATTTCGCTTCACCGAAAGAGGTATCCGCTCTAGTGAAAAAGTATAAAACAGGCGGATTTGGCTACGGCGATGCTAAAAAACTTCTTTTAAAAAAACTCCTCGAATATTTCGGTCCGGCACGCAAAAAAAGAGTTGAACTTCAGAAGAACTTAAGCTATGTTAATACAGTATTGGAAAAAGGAGCTGTGCGTGCGCGAAAGATAGCAAGCCTTATAATGGCTGAAGTAAAACAAAAAATAGGCACGCGATAAGCCCCGTTAATAAAATATGTCGAGTCCCAAATATATCTTTATCACAGGCGGCGTTTGTTCCTCGTTGGGGAAAGGAACCGCCATCGCATCGATTGGGACGCTTTTAAAAGCAGCCGGATTTAAAGTCTGCATTCAAAAAATGGATCCTTATTTAAACATGGATCCGGGCACGATGAGTCCGTTCCAACACGGCGAGGTTTTTGTCACAAACGACGGTGCGGAAACGGACTTGGATCTTGGTCATTATGAAAGATTTGTAGATGAAGATTTAACCGAACTTTCTTCGATTACAACCGGTAAAATCTATTCCGAGGTTATAGGCAAGGAACGCAAAGGCACGTTTTTGGGAGGTACAATTCAAATTATTCCGCATATCACAAACGCGATTCAGGACAAAATACAAAACGCGGCCATCGCTTCCAAAGCGGACATTATGATGGTTGAAATCGGCGGCACGGTCGGAGATATCGAAGGTCTTCCGTTTCTTGAAGCAATAAGACAAATGAGATACAGACTCGGCGCGGAAAACACTTTGTTTGTTCATCTCACTCTGCTCCCCTATCTCGAAGCCTCAAAAGAGCTCAAAACAAAGCCCACGCAAGCATCCGTGCGCGAACTCCGTTCGATTGGAATCCAACCGGATATAATAATTGCGAGAGCCGATAAAAAAATATCAAAAGATCTTCTTAGAAAAATTTCGCTTTTTTGCGATGTTGCGGAGGAAGCCGTGATACCCGGAACAACCGTAAAATCCATTTATGAAGTCCCGCTGATTTATGAAGAATATAAAATAACGGAACTGATAGCTAAAAAGTTGAATCTTGGAAAAGTAAAGCCGAATTTGCATGCGTGGGGAAATTTCGTGAAAGAAATACATACGAAACGGCCGCCGCTCAAGATTGGCCTGGTCGGCAAATACACAAAACTCGAAGACGCATATTTGAGTGTTATAGAATCGTTAAAAATCGCGTGCTATCACAATAAAAGAAAATTAAAATTGTTATGGATAGATTCTGAAAAACTTGAGCAAAAAGACAAATCCGCATGGAAAGATTTAAAATCTTGCGCCGGGATTCTCGTTCCGGGTGGTTTTGGAATAAGAGGAATTGAAGGTAAAATCGCGGCCGCGAAATATGCGCGTGAAAACAATATTCCATATTTGGGTCTTTGTCTTGGAATGCAGATTATGAGCATTGAATTTGCCCGTCACGCGCTGAAAAATTCAAAAATCACATCCGAAGAATTCGACGAGAAATGCGAACTAAGCAAATCAAACTATATAATCCATTTTTTACCGGGACAATCGCACGCTCGGGCAAAAGGCGGAACACTCCGCCTGGGCGCTTATCCGTGTAAATTAGTCAAAAACACACTGGCTCATAAATTATATAAAAAAGATTTGATTGAAGAACGCCACAGACACAGATATGAATTCAACAACGAATATTTAAAACCGCTTGAAGAGCAAGGTTTCAAAGCAAGCGGAATATATCAAAAAGAAAAACTCGTCGAAATAGCGGAAATAACCCCTCACCCGTTTATGATAGGTTCGCAGTTTCATCCGGAATTTTTATCCAGACCTCTGCAGCCGCATCCGCTGTTTGACGGCTTCATAAAAGCAAGCATCACGCCGTCCCGCGAAGCGGGACACAAGCGCATATAATAAAACCGTCCGCCAAAGGCGGACACCATACAATGCCAAAGTTTAGCTACACCGTGATAAATCCGGAAGGGCAAACATTGAACGGCGTAATAGAAGCCGGTACTGAATCAAACGCACGTGAAAAACTCAATAAAATGGAGTTTTCGGTTGTTGAAATAATGCCGCTTTCCGAAGAAGAAGAAAAACAAGTGGAGGAAGAAATAGTCCGATATGAATTTGAAGGAACCGACAACGCAGGCAGAAAAGTAAAAGTCACAATATACGCAGCGGATAAATACGGCGCGTTTAAAAGGCTTATGACCGAATATCACATAGAAATAGCCGCATTATACAAAGGCGCGACCACCGAAGAAGAAAAAGAAACCGAGCGCGAGAAAGGAGTTTTGGATTTATACGCACAATTTAAAAAAGAACAAGCCGAAGAATTATCAAAAGGACCAAAAAAAATCCTGCACGAAACAAAAATTGAAGAAAAAAAATATATCGATGAACAAATAGAATTCGTCCTTAAAAAAGTGGATGAACTTTTGAAAAATTTTGCGGATATATTAAAACAAGATGAGCGCGGCGATATAGAGAAAAAACGTGATAAGCTTCTTCGTTTGAAGACAAGCAGCAACACGGAATACCTTGAACATTTATGCGAAGAGTTGCTCGATCACATTCAAAATCAAGAAATTTATATATCGCAAAAAGCAAACGACGAACGCATAGGAAAATTCAATGTGGAAATAAAAGAAGCGTTGAGCGATATTCGGCGAAGCAAATTATCGCATGACATGCGCACCGAAATTATGGAAAACATCGCAAAATGGCGCACTCACAACATAGAAAACGCAACTCACCCCTCATCAATAAATAAAATTGTAAATAAATTTCTTGTTGTTGTAGAAGAATGGCTTGAAGAAGATCCGCGTATTGCGGAAGCGAAAAATCGGCTTAGAGTTGCAAAACAAAAAATAAAAGATTACAAAAAAATCTATAAGCAGGAACTTTCGGAAGAAGTGCGCAAAGAAATGCGGGAATCGCTTAAAAGGCTTCAGTATGAAAAAGAACATATAGAAGATGAAATAAAAAATATCAAAATATCAATTAAAAAGGAGGTGGGCGCGGGAGAAGAAGAATCTTTACCGGATAAAATAATTCGTGAATTCGCGGCTCTCACGGGCTATCTTCTTGCAATTTATATGGCGTTTTATTTTGTATCGGAATATATGTTCACTAAAAATCTGGGCATAGACCCGGAAAATTATATATTTTATGTGCAAAAATCAATACAATTCCACTATATTGTCGCAATATTGTTCACGGCAAACGTTGTTTTTGCCATAAAATACTTGTTTTTAAGAAAAAACCGCGCCAGCGCAATTCTGACGTTCCCTTTAATTTTGTTCCTGTCTTTATTAATAATATTTAATTTTTAGAAACCGGAACACCCGGGACTTAGCACATAGCACTTAGAACTTTACATTATGTATCCTGTTTTAATATCATACGGCCCGATTCTCTTAAGCACACTCTGGGCGATGACCGTAATCGGATTTATAGTCGGATGCGTATCCATGATGCGGCTTGCGCTTAAAGTAAAACTGAAACTGTATTTTTTCAGAATTTATTTTTTCAAAATACTTTTATGGGGATTTTTGGCCTCGCGTACAATTTTTATATTGAACAATCTTGATTTTTATTTCGCGAATTTCGGATTCGGAACAATATTAAAACTTGTAAGTTTTTGGGACAAAGGTTTGTCTTTTTGGGGCGGCGTAATTGGAATAGCGGCCGCGTTTGTATTTTACGCAAAACGCGAAAACGAAAACATAATGAAATGGATGGATGTTTTAAGCGTATCAATTTCATCAAGTATGATTTTCGGCTATCTTGGCGCCTTTTTTCACGGCATCAATTACGGAAAACCAACGAATCTTCCGTGGGGAATAACGCTGGAAAATATCGATATTCCATATACAACGCCGATTCATCCGGTGCAAATATACGGCGTGATATTTATGGTTATTCTAACGATTGTATTGATAATTTTTTTATTGAAAAGAAAAATGTTTTCGGGCGGAGTAATGTTCACGGCGATTATTTCGTACAGCGTATTCAGATTTCTTGAAGAATTTTTTAGAGGCAATGACGCAGAAAATTTTCTCGGCCTGCGATTCGCCCAATGGATAACAATTTGCATACTCGTAATCTCTTTAACATTTTTCGCAAAAAGGTATAATTTAATGGATAAAATTAAAAAAATATGAATACCTTCCTAAAATATCTGTTTTCCCCTCTCCCGGGAATGAATTTTAAATTTTATAACGCGGCGCTGATTTTTATCGGAGCTTTAATCGTTTGCGCGATTATCGCGAAAATAATACTGAAAAAATACAAAGAAACGGCTCTGAGAAAACATTTTAATCATATACCGAAACATTTGGTTCTATTCGCCGCTTTATTTGGATTTTTAATTTTTTCTCGTTATGAACGAATTGTGTTTTTCTCAATGAGATTCGTGCTTTACGCCGCATTAATGATATTTTTCTATTGGGTCGGCCGACAAATATACGTATTTTTCGCAAAATACAAAGAAGACAACAAGCGCATAAAAGAAATCGCGAAAATGCCGAAATATTCAACGAAAAAACATAAATGACACATCGTTGCCGAACAGAGCGTTCGCCGCAGGCGAACACAGCTCTATAGAAACAAATCGTCGCAAAACGACTCCATAACACGCCGTTGCCGCACAAACCGCTCTGCGAACAGACCGTTGCACAAAGCACAACACAAGCCTCTATAAAAAAGAAATGAGCGACTCCCGCCGTTCCATCCTCCCATTCCGCGCTTTTTAATTTTGAGCAAGATTTAAAACCGATATTTTACCTGACTTTTCTTTGAAGAATATCCTTTCGCCATCAACCGCAAATTGATCACCGTTGGAAAAAGAACGCAACACATAACAATTTTGCATAATCTGATCGCAAAAATTCAAATTCCCGCTTGATACGAACAAAATATTATAATCATCAGAATAAAACACCGCACGCGACACGGAATTGTAAAATCTGGATATAAAACGGTTTATATCAAAAGCCAAACTGCGTATCCAAAGCTCATTACCTTTAATGTATATAATTTTGTCGCCTTTGACCGACACGCCATCCAATAAACCACTGTTGTCAAAAATCTTACCGGCCGCATCACCCTCTTTGACAACAATAAAATTAAATTTTTCCGGCATCATAACAACAGAGTCGATTTTTGTGACAAGATCCGGAAAAACCAAAATCGAAGCGTTGTAAAACAAAAATTCCGGT
>CAZNCD010000009.1:0-5034 GCA_964571575.1 uncultured Candidatus Peribacteria bacterium | reverse complement strand
TATTCTTACATGATGCAATCCGGGCGTAACGTTTTTCACGGCAAAAGGAAGCCCGGTATTCAATTTAATCCCGTCGAGAAAAACAACCGCTTCATCATTTTTCCCACCAATATCGATTATGCTGATTTTTTCAAGATTTTGACTTTGTATATCATATCTGTAGCCGTAAATATCCATCAACATATAAACACCCGCCGCAAAAAACCCCGTAATCAAAAAAATCTCAAACAAAACGCGTGTAAACGAAGTTGAATTCATTTTACTTTTAGAATTTCATACTCTACAAATCCAGCCGGCACTTGAACTTTCACGATTTCCCCCTCTTCTTTACTCAACAAAGACTTTCCAACCGGCGATTCATTGGAAATTCTTCCGTTAAGCGCATCCGCCTCGGTTGAACCAACTATCACATACGATTCCGCTTCGCGGTTTTTTTTACTGAGTCTTCGCAAAGTAACAGTACTTCCTATCCTGACACGATTGGCGCTTTTATGTTTCTCGTCAATAATTTTCGCGTATTTGACTTTCTCTTCAAGCTCGATGATTCTACCTTCCGTGAAAGCTTGCTCGTTTTTGGCATCTTCATATTCAGCGTTTTCGGAAAGATCGCCGTATGTGATGGCTTCTTTAATTCTTTCAACAACTTCTTTTCTTCTAATGTTTTTTAAATACTCAAGTTCTTCTTTTAGTTTTTGCAAACCTTCTTTCGTAATAAGAATGGCTTTATCATCGCCGGGAAGAGATTTTTGAGCGGATTGTTCGTCTGTCATATATTAATTGGTTATTGGATATTATTGCCTAATTTTGGCGCTAAGCGGATGCTCTTTTAATTTTTGCAAAACTTTCGCTTCAATTTGGCGGATACGTTCACGCGTGACTTTGAATTCACGACCGACTTCCTCAAGAGTGTGCCCAACTCCATCTTTAAGCCCAAAACGCATCTCGATAATTTTTCTTTCACGCGGAGTCAAATATTGAAGCAAGCTTAAAATGTTTTCCTTGATAAGCTGTCTATTTGTGTTATCGGACGGGCTAAGTGTATCATCATCTTCAATAAAGTCGCCGAGCTTGCTGTCTTCTTCCGCTCCAACCGGAGCTTCAAGTGAAACAATATCCTGCGAAATTTTCAAGATATGTTTGATTTTCTTGATATCCATATCCATTTCTGCGGCAAGTTCTTCGAGCAAAGGCTCGCGACCAAGTTCTTGCACAAGCCTGCGCTGCGTATGCGTAAGTTTGTTGATCGTCTCAACCATATGAACCGGAATACGGATTGTTCTGGCCTGATCCGCAATCGCACGGGTAATCGCCTGGCGAATCCACCATGTTGCATATGTTGAAAATTTAAAACCGCGCTTTGCGTCAAATTTCTCAACGGCGCGGAACAAACCGATATTCCCCTCTTGTATCAAATCCAAAAAAGAAAGTCCGCGTCCAATGTATTTTTTTGCGATACTCACAACCAAACGCAGATTGGCTTCAGCAAGCGCCTGTTTTGCGGATTGATCACCTTTTGCAATGCGTCTTGCAAGTTCGACTTCCTGCTTTGCGTTTAAAAGTGAAACCTTGCCGATTTCACATAGATAAAGTCTTATTGAATCATTCGCTATTTCGGTAAAATCACTGTGTTTTTTCTTTTTATCTTGTTGCGCAACCTTTTCATCTTCTTCTTTTGCATCCTTGTTCCAAATCATGGAATCGGCCTCTTTCATATCTATAACTTCAACTCCGCAGTCCAAAAACAAGCTATAAATCTCATCAAGTAAAATGACGTCTTCTTCTACGTTTGGCACGGCTTTGAGAAGCTCTTCCTGCGTAATAAAACCTTGCGAACGTCCTTTTCTAACAAGATCCCGCACTTCCTTTGGAAACGCGGCAAGTCTTTCGTCAGTAGCGTGTTGGATAAATTTTTTAGTTCTCGCCATAAGTTATTTTGAACATAATTGTTGCAATTCAGCAAGCAAAGAACGGCATTCCTCCGCTTTACCTTCTTTTTCCGCCTCTCTAATACATTTTTTTAAACCTTCTTTGCGCCGCGAAATCCTCTCGTTAACAATATAATTTATTAACTGCTCAAAGTCTTTCTTTATCGCTTCCGGTTTGCTATGTTCATACTTTGTTTCGGCGTATAGGCTCAAAAAAGCCGCTTGCTCCCGCTCCGAGTCAGAATCCAGTTTATCCGCGATTACAACTCCCGCCTCAGACGCAGAAATGCGAATGTTATTATATTGATCCGTGAATGTTTTGTAAAGTGATTTTGAGTTTGTTTCAAAATCTTCTTCGTTTATTCGATCTCCAATGGACTCAAAAAGTTCCGGATATATGAACAATAAAGATAAAAGAATATTTTGCGCGCTCATTTTTTTAATATTGCCGTGTTCTCGCTCAGACTGTGCTGCGCCGCTCTGTACCGTGCCGCCTTCATCTTCATTTGTTTCTCGTCGCGTTGGACCAATCTCAATTTTATGCTTTGCCATTTCATCGTAAATTTTCGATTCTTTAACTCCCAATTTGTTCGCGACGTTCCGCACGGCGATATCCTGCAAAATGTTATTTTTTATGGAATTAAGCAAATCCAAACATTCACGCAAAAAAGCTAAAATTCCGGAATCCTGTTTTAAATCAAAACGAACGACCGAATCCTCAAGATAAGTTTCAAAAAACGGTTTTGCATCCGTAATCGCTTGTTTGAATTTTTCCGGATTTTTCTTTACTGCGTCAGCCGGATCTTTTCCAAACGGAATTTTTAATAATTTCACGGAAACTTCCTGATCTTGAAGAGCCATAAATGCTCTTTTTGAAGCCTCGAATCCAGCTACATCATTATCAAAAGAAGCAACCGCGTTTTGTGTGAATCTTTTAATCATTCGCGCGTGTTCGGGCGTTAACGCCGTACCGGAACTTGCAACAACATTTTTTATTCCCGCCTGATAACAAGCCAAATAGTCCATATATCCCTCAACAATCAAAACGCTATTCGCTTCCTTAATAAACTTTTTCGCATAAGAAAGCCCGTACAAAACCAAACTTTTATGATAAATGTTTGTTTCCGGAGAATTTAGATATTTCGGCTCCTGACCATCTTTTAAAGCGCGTCCACCAAAACCTATTATGCGGCCTTGCAAATCAGTAATCGGAAACATTAACCTCATTTTAAATTTATCGGAAATGGCTTCAGCGCCAACATCTTTTGCAACAACAAGTCCGGAATTTACAAGTGCGCTTTTTTGAAAACCTTTTTTAACCAAATAGTTAATCAATCCACTCTGTTCATCCGGCGCAAAACCAAGATTAAATTCGCGGATTGTACTATCGCTTAAACCGCGACTCCGCAAATATTTAAGGACTTTTTTGCCGTCATCGCCACTCCACAAATTTTTTGCAAAATACTCCGCGGCCGCTTCATGTGCACCACACAAAATATCCTTCTCGGATTTTGAAGCTTCGTTTTTTTCAGGCCGCACATTATACGCACGCCAATCAAGTCCCGCGCGTTCAGCCAAAATTTTCATCGCGCCGACAAAATCAATATTTTCAATAAGCTCGACAAACTTAAACATATCCCCGCCTTGCGAACATCCAAAACAATATGCCAACTGTTTTTCCGGACTCACGACAAAACTCGGTGTCTTTTCGTTATGAAAAGGACAAAGCGCCTTAAAGCTCCTGCCTATACGTTTAAGCGGGATATAGTTTGAAACCACATCCTCGATACTCAACCGAGTCTTTATGTCAGAAACCAAATCCGCCATAGGCATATAGTATATACCTCAGGGCGAGCTTAATATCAAGGCAATTCCTTATTTTTACGTGGGCTTTCCACAAAAGTTATAAGCCATCCAATCAAAAGCATTAAAACGAACAAAACAACTATCGCAACTGATTTTTGTTCACTTCCTATAAATATCGCGACTCCGCCAAAAACCGCACTGATTAAATAAATAATCAACATTGCCTTTCTCTCAGACAAACCGATTTCAATCAACTTATGGTGAAAATGTTTAAAATCCCCCTTAAACGGCGATTGGCCGCTAAGAATCCGTCTTAAAATAGACCAAATAGCATCCAGAATCGGGAATCCAAGAACTAAAAACGCGGTCGCGATTTTCCCTCCGGAATAAATCGCCAAAGTCGCAATAATAAAACCCAAAAACATGCTGCCGGAATCACCCATCAAAATTTTTGGAGGGTGAAAATCAAAAAGCAAAAACGCCAAAGCGACGGCCGCAACCGCACCGGCCATAATAACAACTGCGTGCTGATCAACCAAATTATCCGGTCGCACCGCGAGTAAAAATATCGCAGCTCCGGCAATTACGCTTGTCCCTGAAACCATACCCGGAACCCCATCCAGAAAATTCATTGTATTCACAATAAGCACAATCCATATAATTGTAAAAATGGCTGATAAAAAAGCAAAACTAAAATTCATGCCGCCAACTGAAAATGCGATTTTCTGCGCGTCAAGAACAAAAGGCGCACCCCCCAACGGATTACTTATTGATAAAATTCCGATTCCGCTCAAAACCAAAACGCAAGCCGCTAAAATTTGCACTATCAACCGAAAAAGTGGCCGCACTTCAAAAATATCATCGAGCAAACTTATCGCAAAAATCATTGTTCCACCGATTAAAACACCCGCAACATGTTTATCAAACGGCAAAAATAGCAAAATCGCCGCGACAAAAGTTATATAAAATGCGATTCCGCCATAATAAGGAATCGGCAGCCGTTTCAAACCGTATTTCCATGGCCTATCCAACAAACCAAGACGCGGGAAAAGTTTAGTGGCGCCCCAAGTTAAAACAAAACTTAACACAAACGCAAAAATTATCGGATAAAGAAATTGCATGAATATAGATTATATTTAAACTACAACTACCGCAAGAAATTGTCATAAAAAGTTTAATGTGCGTGAATGGGCACGGAAATGCGCGCTGCTTTTGCCGGAGATCGCGCGGCTTGAGATTTGGCGAAAACGCGGATTTGGCAGTATCTATGAATACGCTGCGAAGTTGGCGGGAATGAGCCATG